>JALHUC010000231.1 GCA_022865845.1 bacterium
GTGTCTAGCTTCTAGTGTCTGGTGTCTAGTGAAAACCTCAAACTTCAGATCTCAAGTGTTAAATATGGTCCGAAATCAAAAGTCAATAATTTCTATCCTTTAAACCTTGTGATTTATTACCCTTTGATCATATTCTGTATACTGTGCTCCCAGCCCTGAGCTTGTCAAAGAGTGTGTTCTGTATTCCGGGTTTTACCAGACACTAGATACCAGACACCAGACACTGGGTTTTATTCGGTCTCTTGCTGCCCGAATAAAGCCCGTTTTTCCCCTTCGCTCTCAATTGTAAGCCGCAGAAAGATCTCTTCCAGATGGGATCCTGGAACGCGTATCTGCTGCCCAAGTTCCTCAACACTTCCCAGGGCGGTTACGCTTCCGTGGTGAATGATCCCGATCCTGTCGCAAACCGCCTCTGCGGTGGAAAGCTCGTGGGTCGTTAAAAAGATGGTCATTCCTTCCCGAGCCAGATCCCTGAACAGTTTCCTTACCTTCCGGGCTCCCTTGGGGTCCAGTCCGACCATGGGTTCATCAACGATAAGGACTTTGGGGCTGTGGAGAAGAGCCGCCGCCATGGCCAATCGTTTTTTCATACCGTGGGAATAGCTTTCAATGAGGTGGTCGGACCATTGGGTAAGATCGAAAAATCCGAGTTGCTCGGCGGCCGCCTCACCTGCAGCACTATTGCTCATCCCGTAAAGCCTTCCCGCAAAGCGCAGGAATTCACTCCCTGTCAACCGATCAAAAAGAAAGGGCGTATCGGGAATAAACCCCGTAACAGCTTTGGCCTTGAGCGGTTCTGTGACCACGTCATACCCTCCCACTGAGACATGGCCCTTTGTCGGGAGCAAAAGTCCCGATAAAACCTTTATAGTAGTCGTTTTCCCTGCGCCGTTGGGGCCCAGGAAACCAAAAACCTCTCCTGCTGGTACCTGCAGGTTCAGGTTGCACACCGCTTCGAAATCACCGTAGCGTTTTGTGAGGTTGTTTATAGAGATCAATATACGGTCTCCTGTGAGACTATGAGTACCCTGTACCAAGTATCCAGTACTAAGTAATAAATGCCCATGAACCTGGGGATTTTCCCGGCTCCTGGCTCCTGGGTACTGGGTACTGGGTACTAGCTCCTAGCTACTGCTTCAAAACCATCTTCGCTGTAAATTCACTCCCCTCCCGGATGATACTTACTTTAACATTCTCCTCCCATTCGATAGCCTCGAATATGGATTTGAATGTTTCAAGGTCGGGGGTGGGATATCCGTTGATCTTGACAATGAGGTCCCCCGGATGAAGCCCGGCCTTGTCGGCCTGGCTCATCCTGGCGATACGTGTGATCAGGACTCCTCTTTCGTACCTGTAGCCGAGTTGCTCCGCCAGCTTTTCTGTCAGTTCATCCACCGAGAAACCAAGAGCTGTCTGCAGGCGCACACTCCCATCACGGGGCCGGGCGGGCAGTTCTCCCACCTTTACCATGAAGGTGCTCGGCAGACCGTCCCTGATCAGGACTACCGGGACTTCATGACCAACAGGAAGGATACTTGATATCCTGTAATAGGAATCCACATTTTCCACGATCCTCCCCTTGACCCGTGTAATGATGTCCCCCCTTTTAATGCCTGATCCCTTCGCCACACCCCCTTCAAGAACTTCGCTGACGATCACCCCTTTGCTAACACCGGCTCCAAAGGCTTCCAGGATGGCGTCTGTGACCTCCTGAACCCTCAAACCCAGATCCGATCGGACCACCCGGCCGGTCCTAAGAAGGTTTTCCATAATCGTGGAGGCCATGTTGGAAGGAATAGCGAAGCCGATCCCCTGGTAGCCGCCGCTTCGGCTGAAAATAGCGGTATTGATGCCGATCACCTTACCGTCCAGATCAATGAGCGGGCCGCCGCTGTTACCTGGATTTATAGCCGCGTCGGTCTGGATGAAATCCTCCAGGTCGGCCAACCCCACATCGGCCCTCCCTTTGGCGCTTACGATCCCCACCGTTACACTCTGCCCAAGTCCAAAGGGGTTGCCTATTGCTACGGCCCATTCTCCCACTTCGATATTGTCGGAATCGCCCATCGTGGCGACCGGGTAGTTTCCCTCAGGCAGCTTGAGCACGGCGATATCGGTCCGCGGATCGCTGCCGATGACCGTAGCGGACACCTCCGTCCTGTCGCTTAAAGTAACTCTGATCTCCTCTGCACCTTCGATGACATGGTTGTTGGTCAGGATGATACCCTCTTTTTTGACGATGACCCCTGAGCCCAACCCGACCTGGACCATTTTTTCATCAGACGGGCCGTAATACTCCCTTCCAAAGTCCTGTCCAAAGAACTCTCTGAACGGCTCGAACATCTCACCGAAGAACCGGTCCGAGGGGTCCAATCTTCTGGATGAAGAACGCCGGAAGGTCCTTATGTTCACGACGGAGGGGGTGACGTTACGGCTGATGCGGACAAAATCCCGGCCTGTGTTCTTAAGGGCCAATATTTCACTGTCGGCGGAATAGGCCACATCCGAACAGGCAAAAATAGCGAAAAGAAATATCGCCGCTGCTGTGGTGATCTGGAACAAGCGGAAGCTAGCTGAAAAAATCCGAGGCACTGAGTCCCTCTTTTTCAAGATACTCCTTCAGGTTTTTGATGATCCTGGCCTCCAGCTGCCTGACCCTTTCTCTGGTTATTCCCAGCTTTTCACCAACAACCTGAAGGGTCAGTGGGTCATCTCTCATCCATCTCATTGTAAAGATCTTTCGATCCCGGTCAGCAAGTGTCGCCACAAATTCGGACAACTTTTCAAGATAGATTGACCTTGTTTCGGCATCTGCAACCTTGCTCTCAGTATCCGGTTCAAGAGCGGGGATCGTATCGTAAAGGGAGAAATCTCCATCATGGCCGCGTTTGGCCTCAAGGGAAAGATCTCCTGTGCTCAGGCGCATGGCCATCTCATCCACTTCCGATTCTTTTACCTTGAGGGATTTTGCGATAGCCTTGGAATCAGGTTCGATCCCCATCCGTCTTAGCCGTTCACGCTCTTTCCCCAGTTGGAAATAGAGAGTCCTCTGGGCCTGGGTCGTCCCGATCTTCACCATCCTCGTGTTATTCATGATGTAACGTATGATATAGGCTCTTACCCACCAGGCGGCGTAGGAAGAGAACCGTACACCGCGGTAGGGGTCATATTTCTTCACCGCCTGCATCAGCCCCACGTTCCCCTCCTGAATGAGGTCTACGATCTCCCTCCACAGGCGCCTGTATTCAAGAGCTATCTTTATGACAAGTTTGAGGTTCGATGTTACGAGGGTATAAGCGGAATCGATATCCTCTGTTTCCAGGTACCTGATCGCAATTTCCTTTTCCTCATCCCGGGTCAGGACAGGGTAATAGCGGAGAGTCTGATAATAAGCCGAGACCGGATCGTAAATGGCCGGTTTGGAGGAGGACCCTCGTACATCCTTTTTCTCCTTGAGATCCACCGGCTCCTCTTCAAGGAGAATTTCGGACTCCGAAACGATGATCTCATCAGGGGAAACCACATCTTCCGGAGTTTGCTGTCTGGCTTTTTCTCGGGAAGCAGGATCAGACTTAGTCCTGGTCTTAGTCTTAGTCTTAGTCTTAGTCTTAGTCTTGGTCTTGGTACTGGTCTTGGTACTGGTCGTTGTCCTGGTACTTACCTTAGCCTTGGGCGTGGCCCCCGGCCCCGATTTAGACTCGCGCCTGGTTTGAACTGTAGTTTTTTTCTTTTTATCAGTCATGTTGTTTCCTGGCGGACCCCGCCTTTAATTGACCACAGGCAGCACCGATCTCCTGCCCGCGGCTCTTTCTCATCGTCGCCAGAACACCGTAGTCATATAGACTATCCTGAAAAGCCCTGGCCTTTTCCTCAGAGGGTGCTCTGAAACCTGAAAAGTTCTCGTTGCACGGAATAAGGTTGACCTTGGCGGGAAGCCCCTTGAGGAGCTTCTGCAGACGCAGGACATCCTCTTGTGTATCATTGACACCCTCAATGAGCACATACTCGAAGGTTATCCTGCTCCTGGCCTTCAGCGGGAACCTGCCGACCGCATCCATTAGAGATCCAATGGGATATTGCCTATTAACCGGCATTATTTTTGATCTGGTTTTGTCATCGGTGGCGTTAAGAGATACGGCCAGATTAACGTCCGGGCCCTCTGTTGCCAGCCGTATGATACCGGGAACCCAACCACAGGTTGAAACCGTAACCCTCCTGGGGCTGAAATTCAGCCCACGGTCCGAAAGGATCACCTCCAGAGCCGGCTGCAGGGACTCCAGGTTAAGAAGGGGCTCTCCCATTCCCATGAATACAAGGTTTCTCACATTGAGACGATCCCCACTATGTCGTATGGCATACACAATCTGAGCCAGGATCTCACCTGTAGTGAGGTTCCTGCCGCCTGGGTTCCTGCCCGTCTCACAAAAGGCACATGACATGTTGCATCCGGACTGGGTGGATATACACAATGTATTGTGACCGTCCTCCGGGATGAGAACAGATTCTATCATCTCTCCATCCTCCAGAATATGGAGGAACTTCACTGTTTGGTCCCTGGTTTCGCTCCTCTCAATCTCCCTCAGAGGCATTAGATCGCAAAGACCGGCAAGTGATTCCCTCATTGATACCGGCATGTCGGTCATATTCCTGAAATCATCTGCACCCAGTGTGTAAACCCAGCGTAGCACCTGGGCCGTTCGAAAAGGACGGGGATCGAGACCAGCAAGCAGCTCCTCGAGTTCCTCAAATGACAGGTCGAAAAAGTTTTTCATAGGATAGGTAATCAGTAATCGGTAATCGGTAACCCCAAAACAAAAATATATATTCCCAGCTATTTAACAAAAATGCTTAAATTGAGCTATACAGGTTGTTCGTTTTCACCGACCACTGATAACTGTTTCTGTATTTCTCCTGGATACTGGGTACTATAAATTAAAATATTTCCTCATCATCGAAAAAATAGGGAATCTCAACAACAGCCGATTCCGGGGAATCGGAACCGTGAACGATGTTTCTTTCAATGCTCTCAGCATGATCGGCCCTGATGGTCCCGGGTGCAGCCTCTTTCGGGTTGGTGGCTCCCATGATATCACGATTTCTGGAAATGGCATCGTTACCCTCGAGCACCAGGACCACGACTGGTCCGGAGGACATGTACTCCATTAACTCCCCATAGAAAGGCCTTTCCTTATGTACGATGTAGAATCCACCAGCCTGTTCCGGTGTCATGTGTACCATTTTTATGGCTGCGACCCTGAGCCCTGCAGCCTCAAACCTGGACAGCACATCGCCGATGACATTTTTTTCAACACCGTCGGGCTTAATGATGGAAAGTGTTTGTTCGATCCGCGCCATGTAAGAACCTCTCTTTCACTCCTTTGTCGGGAGTCTGGTGCCGCTGACCGGCACCATAAACTACCGAAAAATAATGGTTGATCATCCTTTTCCACAGAAAATGTGGGAAAGTCGTGGAATACCCTGTGCACAACCTGGCTTCATGAACGGCTTAAAAGGGGTTTTTCCTATCTGCATAAATTTTAGTCA
>JALHUC010000027.1 GCA_022865845.1 bacterium
AGCGGGGAGTTTGCCAGGGAGTGGATCCTGGAGAACCAGGCCGGAAGGCCCGTGTTTAACGCCCTCAGCCGTGAAATGAACGATCATCCCATCGAAGAGGTGGGCAAAAGGTTAAGAGCCCTCATGCCGTGGCTCAAGGAACAATCTGCCGTTAAGGATAAGGAATAGGGAACACAGCATATGTCTGTAGTGGCAAGGGAAGGGATACCGCACATATCGATCCCGTCCTTCCTGGCAGTAATGCTTCTCCTCATGGGCTATCCCGTGGGAGGAGCTGCGGCTGGAATAGTCGCCGTCTCGGTGGCCCTTTTCTTCAGGGACCCTGAAAGAGCTCATTCGGCCGGCCCCGGGGAGATTCTGTCTCCGGCCGATGGACGCATCGTTGCTGTTGACCGGGTCCGGGAGGACCGCCACCTGGGAGGCGGGGCCCTCAGAATAAGCGTGTTCATGAACATCTTTAACGTTCATGTGAACCGGGTACCCATGGACGCCAGTGTGGTCAACGTAAAACACATCCCGGGCGGATTCGCCATGGCACACCTGGATGATGCCGGACTTATCAATGAGCGGACCGAGATCCTTCTTGTGGACAGTTCAGACAGAAAAAGTCTGATGGTCCAGGTGGCGGGGTTAGTGGCGAGGAGGATCATCTGCAGATTGCGGGAAGGTGATGTTGTGGCGAGGGGAAGCAGGTTCGGGCTCATATGTTTTGGTTCAAGAGTGGACCTGTACCTTCCTGAGGAAGCTCAGCCCCTGGCCCAGATCGGCGATCGTGTCCGGGCTGGCCAGAGTGTGCTGGCCCAAATGAAATGAGGGGGCTGTAAATGGATAGTGACGGACCAAGCCGGCGAGCGGTATATCTTCTGCCTAATATGATCACCACCCTGGCTCTCTTCACTGGTTTCGTTTCGGTGGTCGCTTCCATCGATGGGCTGTACCAGCGGGCCGCAGTGGCCATCATTGTGGCCGGGGTATTCGATGCCCTGGACGGACGGATCGCCCGGCTGACCAAGACCTCTTCCCTGTTCGGAGTGCAGTACGACAGTCTCTCCGACATTACCGCCTTCGGTGTGGCCCCGGCCCTCCTGGTGTTCACAGCGGTCCTGCACCCCCTGGGTCGCTTCGGGTGGCTGGGGGCGTTCCTGTTCCTGGCCTGCGGAGCGCTCCGGCTGGCGCGTTTCAACGTTCAGGCCCAGCGGGTAGGGGAGAAGCACTTTACAGGACTGCCGATCCCTGCCGCCGGCGGGATGGTTGCCGTTTCGATCCTGCTGGTCATGGAACTGGTGCCCAACGGCGGGTTCGAACCCCAGGCTGTAAAGATGGCTTTTATCGCTGGTGTCTACGCACTGTCTTTCCTCATGGTGAGTATGGTGCCGTACCCGAGCTTTAAACAGATTGTCATACCGCGCCGTAAAGCTTTCCAGGCCTTGGCCTTCGTGACCGTGCTCCTGGTGATCATGGCCAATTACCCCGTCTACTTTCTGTTCGGGTTCGGGTTTTTCTATATCGTCATCAGCCCGATCATAGGGGCCTGGATCCTGAAGAAACTTGGCGTTCTGGACACGGAAAAAATGGAAACCTTCACAATCGAGGATGAGGACATTCTCGAAGACAATTGAGAGGAGGTGGTGGCGTACCATGGGGCTAGGCGAAAGTGACCTTGGAATGAACAGTATCGGTACCGGTAACGGTCGTGGTGGCGCTGCCGCCAGTTAGAAAGGGCGCGAGTCTTAATGGACTTGCAAAAAGTCCCTCAAACAGGGTGTACGCGTAGCGTGCATCCTGGGGTAGGGGCCACGCCTGCGGCGTGGTTTGTATTTACTACAAATGGCGGGGATCACGCCGATGGCGTGACCGCCTCGTAAAAAGGACCAACGGGACTTTTTACGAGGTCATCAACTTTAGACCTTCCCCCCGGCACCGAAATACGAAAAAAAAGTAAACCCCGGGGACGGGGAACGGAAGGAGCAATAAATGTCCGACAGGATCATCATTTTCGATACGACCTTAAGAGATGGCGAACAATCACCCGGAGCTTCCATGAACCTGGAGGAGAAGCTCCAGGTGGCCAGACAGCTGGAACGCATGAACGTGGACGTCATAGAGGCGGGGTTCCCCATAGCCTCCGAGGGTGACTTCGAAGCTGTCCGCGCTGTGGCCAGGGCGATGAAGAAGACCTCCGTGGCAGGTCTGTGCCGGGCCAGCAAGAAGGACATCGACAGGGCCTGGGAGGCGCTCAAGGAGGCTAAAATACCGAGGATCCACACCTTCCTCGCCACTTCGGATATCCACGTCAAACTCAAGCTCCAGAAGACCCACGACCAGGTGAAACAGATCGCTGTGGATGCCGTTCGTCACGCCGCAGGATATACCGATAACGTTGAGTTTTCGGCTGAAGACGCTGCGCGAAGCGATGTGTCCTACCTGTGCGAGGTCATTGAGGCTGTTATTGAGGCCGGGGCAAAGACCGTCAACATTCCGGACACCGTAGGATATGCCATACCCGACGAGTTCGGAAACCTTATCGCCACCATCCGCGAACGTGTCCCCAATGTGGATAAGGCTGTCCTTTCCGTTCACTGCCACAACGACCTGGGGCTGGCTGTAGCAAACTCCCTGGCAGCCGTCCAGGCGGGAGCCCGCCAGGTGGAATGTACTATCAACGGGATCGGGGAACGGGCCGGAAACGCTTCCCTGGAGGAAACGGTCATGGCCCTCAGGACCCGTCAGGATCACCTGAAGGTACACACGGACATTTGCACCGAGGAGATCTACAGGGCGAGCAGGCTGGTTTCCGGTATCACCGGGATCCTGGTCCAGCAGAACAAGGCCATCGTTGGAGCCAACGCCTTTGCCCACGAAGCAGGCATTCACCAGGACGGTATGCTCAAGGACAGGACCACCTACGAGATCATGACCCCTGAGTCGGTGGGGATCAAGGAAAGCTCCCTGGTCCTGGGAAAACATTCAGGCCGTCACGCCTTCAGAAACCGCCTGGATGAACTGGGGATCGAACTGACGGACGAGCAGCTTCAGAAGGCCTTCATTGCCTTTAAAAGCCTGGCCGACAAGAAGAAGACGATTTACGACGAAGACATCGAGGCCCTCATCGCAGAGGAGATCCTGCGTCTCCCGGACAAGTTCAAGCTGATCAGCGCCAACTTTACAAGTGGGACCGGTGTTGTACCTTCCGCCACCGTTGAGGTGGAGATCGACGGCAAGGTGAAGACAAATGCCGAATTCGGCGATGGTCCTGTGGATGCCGTTTTCAAGGCCATCAAGAAGGCCTGCAAGAGCAGGGCGAAGCTTTTGAGGTTCACCGTTTCAGCGATCACCGGGGGAGCAGACGCCATGGGTGGCGTAACCGTTCGTATCAAGGAGAACGGTTACATCATCATCGGACAGGGTGCCGATTCAGACATCATCGTGGCCTCCGCGAGAGCCCTGATCAACGCGCTGAACAAGCTGGAGTATCGCAAACGCACCCAGCAGTCGGCTGAGACGGAGAGGCCGAGCTTATAACCAATTCCAGATTCCAGATTCCAGATTCCAAAGGGGAAACATTCATCTGAAACATATTTCCCGGAACTCGGAACCCGGAACTTGGAACTCGAATAAATTTCCGGAGGAAATTAATGAGCATGGGACAAACCATTACACAAAAGATCCTCGCGGCCCATTGCGGCCGGGATGAAGTGCACCCGGGGGAGATCGTCATGGCCGATATCGACCTTGCTCTGGGTAACGATATTACCGCCCCCATTTCCATCAAGATCCTCAGGGAAAAAGGGATCAAGAAGGTGTTCGACCGTGACAGGGTCGCCCTGGTGCCTGACCACTTCGCTCCCAACAAGGACATCGCTTCTGCCCAGCAGTGCAAGGACCTCAGAGAGTTCGCCCGCGATTTCGATATAACGCACTATTTTGAACTGGGCGAAATGGGTGTGGAACATGCCCTCCTCCCCGAAAAGGGTCTGGCCCTTCCGGGCGAACTCATCATTGGAGCGGACAGTCATACCTGCACCTATGGTGCCCTTGGGGCGTTCAGCATGGGTGTGGGCAGTACCGATCTGGCTGGCGCCATGATCAGCGGAAAGGCGTGGTTCAAAGTTCCCGGCGCAATAAAGTTCGTTATCGACGGGGAACTGGGGCCCTGGGTGGGCGGTAAGGACCTCATCCTCTACATCATCGGGAAAATAGGGGTGGACGGCGCTCTCTATCAGTCCATGGAGTTTACGGGAGAAACGGTTCGGGCTCTCCACATGTCCGACCGTTTGACAATGTGCAACATGGCCATAGAGGCCGGTGCCAAGAACGGCATCATCGAACCGGACGAGATCACAGAAGAGTACGTCAGGGGCCGGACTTCCAGGGAATGGAAGGTCTACAGCAGCGATCCAGACGCCGAGTACCTGGATGAGATACGGATAAAGGCTTCGGATGTGGACCTCCAGGTCGCTTTCCCCCATCTCCCTGAAAACTCCAGGCCGGTGGGTGAGGCCAGGGATATTGCCATTGACCAGGTTGTCATCGGATCGTGCACCAACGGTCGCCTGGAGGACTTTCAGGCGGCAGCAAGAGTCCTCAAGGGAAAAAAGGTCGCTCCAGGTGTTCGGCTGATCATGATCCCGGCCACGCCCCTTATCTATCGCCAGGCTATGGAGGAAGGACTTTTCGACATATTCCTGTCTGCCGGAGCAGTCATTAGCCCTCCCACGTGCGGGCCGTGCCTGGGTGGACACATGGGAATCCTCGCAGAGGGAGAAATAGCGGTGGCAACAACGAACAGGAACTTCGTGGGCCGCATGGGTCACCCCAAGAGCGAAGTGTATCTGGCCGGGGCGCCGGTGGCAGCGGCCTCAGCTGTCACTGGCACAATATCCTCACCCGAGGATTTGTGAGTGACAGCTGATGGGCGAAGGGCGCAGGACTGAGGGCGGAGAAAAATTCTTGTTTTCACGCCCTCCGCACCACGCCCTCCGCACTAAATTTGGCACGTGTGGCACCGAAAATTGAAAACAGAAAAGGTGAACTAATGAGAAAAAATTCAACCTTATCAGGAACAGCCTGGCGTTACGGGGACGATGTGGACACAGACGCCATCATTCCCGCGCGCTATCTCAACACCTCGGACCCGGAGGAACTCGCCTTGCATTGTATGGAGGACGCGGACCCTGATTTTCCCAAAAAGGTTGCACCAGGGGACATTATTGTGGGCGGCAAGAACTTCGGATGCGGGTCGTCCAGGGAGCATGCCCCCATTGCTATTAAGGCAGCGGGTGTCTCATGTGTTATTGCCGGTTCCTTCGCCAGGATTTTCTACCGCAACGCCTTCAATATGGGGCTTCCAATTTTCGAATCAGGGGAGGCGGCGAAGGGGATCCGGACCGGAGACAAGGTGGAGGTGGACCCTGCCACCGGGATCATCAAAAATCTCACCACCGGAAAAGAGTACAAAGCCGAACCGTTCCCGCCTTTCATGATGGACCTCATCAAGGCCGGCGGGCTGATACCTTTTCTTCTCAAGGAGCAATCACATGGCTGAATCAAAACAAGAGTTCGATGTACTGGTTCTCCCCGGTGACGGCATAGGGCTAGAGGTCACCGAGGAGGCTGTCAAGGTCCTTAAGGCCACAGGGCAGCTTCACGGACTCACTTTTGAAATGAAAACAGCCCTGGTGGGCGGAGCGGCTATCGATGCCGAGGGAGCGCCTGTAAGTGAAGAAACCATAAAGTTGGCCGCAGATGCGGATGCCGTGCTCATGGGGGCAGTTGGCGGTACCAAATGGGATGATCTTCCCACTGATAAAAGGCCGGAGAAAGGGCTTCTCGGAATGCGGAAGGCCTTGGATCTTTTTGCCAACCTGCGTCCGGTCCAGGTTTTTGGTCCCCTGGCAGCAGCATCTACTCTCAAACCTGAGGTAGTTAAAGGAATCGATCTTCTGGTGATCAGGGAACTGGTATCGGACCTTTATTTCGGTGAACCCAGAGGCATCAGGGATACGCCCAACGGCCGGGAAGGGTACAACACCATGCGTTATCTGGACTGGGAGGTCGAGCGCGTGGCCAGGAAGGCTTTTGAGATAGCCATGGGACGCCGGCGCAAGGTCACATCTGTGGATAAGGCCAACGTCCTGGAGACGAGCGCGCTCTGGCGAGAGGTCGTCATCGAAGTGGCCCGTGATTTCCCGGAGGTGGAGCTGGACCACATGTACGTTGACAACTGCAGCATGCAGCTCATCAGGAACCCGGCACAGTTCGACGTAATCGTGACCGGAAACATTTTCGGGGATATCCTCTCCGATGAGGCCTCCATGCTCACCGGGTCCATCGGGATGCTGCCATCGGCCAGCCTCGGAGAGGGAGCAGCTCTATACGAACCTGTCCACGGCAGCGCTCCGGACATAGCCGGGCAGGGAAAAGCCAACCCTCTTGCCATGATCCTGTCCGCTGCCATGATGCTGGAGATAAGCTGCCAGGCACCCGAAGCGGCCGCGTCGATACGGGATGCTGTGAACCGTGTTCTGGAAGAAGGTTACAGGACCGGAGATATCGCCGAAGAGGGATCAAGTGTTGTTTCCTGCAGCGAGATGGGTGACCTGGTGACGGAGCGCCTGAGCGGACAGGGTTAATGAGATCCATTAAGGTCGGAATAATAGGGTTGGGAAACATCGGGTGCGGAACCATGCGCATTCTCACCGAGAACAGGGATATCCTGAGCGAGCGCATCGGTGCCACCATCGATGTGGTCCATGCAGCGGATCTGGATTTGAGCCGGCCGCGGCCGGTTGATATCCCTCAGTCCATACTGACCACCGACGCCATGGACATTCTACGGGATCCGCAGGTCCAGATCGTTGTAGAGCTTATCGGCGGTATTGAGCCTGCCAGAAGCTATATTCTGGAAGCCATTGAGCAGGGAAAGCATGTTGTGACGGCCAACAAGGCCCTTTTATCGGAGCACTGGCAGGAGTTGGTGGAAAAGGCGGAGGAAAAGGGCGTCTCCCTGCTTTACGAGGGTAGTGTTGCCGGCGGGATCCCCCTGATCAGAACCATCAAGGTGGGGCTGGTGGCAAACAGGATAAGATCGGTAACCGGGATAATAAACGGGACATGCAATTATATCCTTTCAAAGATGTCTTCGGAAAAGCTGACTTTTGATGAGGCCCTGGCCATGGCCCAGGAAAAGGGTTATGCGGAAGCTGATCCGGCCATGGATATAGAGGGCATAGACGCTGCTCAGAAGCTGTCTATCCTGGTGAACCTGTGTTTTGACGTTCCTGTGTCCTACCAGGATCTACCTTACCAGGGCATTACTGAACTGACCTCCATGGACATCGAGATGGCTGAGGAGTTCGGTTACCGCGTAAAGCTGCTGGCCTCGGCCCGGAGTACGACCAGGAATTCGCATAGGGAGTTGGAGGCCTGGGTGCACCCGGCTCTGGTGCCTGAGAAACATCCCCTTGCCTCAGTGGATAACGTATTTAACGCAGTTTACATAGAGGACGACAACCTGGGTCCATCATTGTATTA
>JALHUC010000232.1 GCA_022865845.1 bacterium
AAGGAATTTATGCATGTATTACAGTGGGTTAAAGACAGGATAGTGTGTGGTTGGAAGGGATGTAAAAGGTTATTAAAAGTGTTTTTACCTGAACCCCATTCAGGTGCGCTACCAGGCTGCGCTACGCCCCGTTTTGTGGAACAGCGATATTTAGCAGTTGAGGAACAATCCGTCAAGGAGAGAGAATCAATTTAAGATCCAGGATTCAAGGTCAGGACCCTTCAGGCTTCCCTATGACAATACCCACTGGGTTCCGGGTCGTCCGTTTATTTCACCCTCCCCTCAATCCCCTCCCCTCAAGGGAGGGGAAGAGTTCGGAATGGGACTTACCTAAGACGGAATGACAGGTATAGTTGACATATCCCTGGCCCCGAAGGTTACTTTCCTACTGACTCCCATGTCCTGATCACAAAAAAAAGGCCCCAGAGGGGCCTTTCGATCTAACTTTGGACTTTGGACCTTGGACTTTGGACTCCTCGGAACAGAATAGTCTTTTATCTGCCAGTTCCGAGGTGCTCTTTAACCGCATCCACTATAACCTTCAGCCCATTTTTTTTTGCATAGAACTCGTCAAAGCCCGCATTTTTGGCATCTACGGGACTGACATCCTTGCCCGACATTCCAAGCACCCGGAGATTGGACAGTTTATGGTCCTGCCGCAGCTTCTTGACCATGGCGAACCCATCGATCCCCGGCATATAAATATCCAGTACCAGGAGGTCCGGTTTCAGCCTTCCGATCTGCATCAGAGCATCAAACCCGTTGTTAAAGGTGTACACCTCATAATCCGCGGAGAGCGCGTCGTCCATGGCCTTGCGAATGAGTTCGTCGTCATCCACAACGTAGACAAGCCCCATGGGTCCCTGCAGCTCCTCAGGGACAGGAAGGTCCCTACCCTTAATGAGCCTCACGAGTTCGCGTCTGGGCACACGATAATGTCCACCCACAGTCTGAAATGCAACCACCTGCTTGCCCTTGATCCAGTTCTTGATCGTGTTGTGGTGGACACCCAGCAGCGACCCAACATCGTTAGGGGTGTAGTTCTGTTTGACCTTGATTTTTATCTGCATGGTTGTCACCTCGCGTTTCAGTCTGACAATAACCACAATATTCACAAAAAATATACCAGATTCTCCAAAGTTGTCAATTCCTAAAACCGTTAAGTGATAGACATTTAGAACGTAAGGGTTTGATGTTTGATGTTTGAAGTTTGAAGTTAATACTTAAATTTGAAGCTCTGTATTTTAATCGGAGTGGTAGCGAAAATTGCCCCTTTGTCTTAAAGAGTTAGCCAATATTGTTAAGGTATTGGTGCATAAAAAAAGGCCCCATCGGGGCCGCAAAGAAAGATCTGTATCGGGGTAACCACGCCTTTGGCGTGACAGGCTTGGTATCGGAATATCGGGGGAAAACCTGGAATTTGGAACATAAAACCTGGGACATTAGCGAAGTGAGCATTTGAGATTTAAAAGCAGTTACCGACCACCGATCACTGATCACCGATTACTGTTGCTCTATTATACTCAACGCCTTCTCAAGATCATTGATGGCAGCCTCCACCTTTTTCCGGTCCACCCCGCCTGAAAAGAGATCCATCTGGCCTTTCACCTTTTCCCCACTTCTCACTTCCCTCAGTCTCTTTCGGGCACCTGAAATCGTATAGTTCTCATCGTAAAGAAGCCTTTTGATGAGGATAACCGTTTCAATATCCTTCTTTCTATAGACTCTCTGGTCGGCCCTGTTTTTGGGGGGGTTGAGCGTGGGGAACTCACTCTCCCAGTACCTCAGGACGTGAGCTTTGACCTCGGTGAGGCGGCTGACTTCACCGATCTTGAAAAACAGCTTATCAGGGATCTCGATAGAATTCGTCAAATCATTGCTCGGTAAGATAGGCCTGAGTCAGGCTGGCAGGATCATTCGGCCCCGTTGATATGATCTTTAAGTTTCTGGCTGGGCTTGAAAGTCAGAACGCTCCTTGCGGTGATTTCCATTTCCTGACCCGTTTTGGGGTTCCTCCCCTTCCTGACTTCCTTATTCCTGATAACAAAGTTGCCAAAGCCGGATAGCTTGATCTTTTCCCCCTCCTCAAGAACTTCCTTAAGGATATCCAGGATCGACTCCACCGCTTCAGAGGATTCTTTTTTGGAGAAACCGGTCCTGTTGTGAACCACCTCAACGATATCGGCCTTCGTCATCTTTTAACCCCTCCGGCTATTATGACAATTCCCTTCATTTTCAAGAGTTTGTAGTTTAATGGCAATGGAGAGCTTTGGTCAAGCGAAAAAGATTGGCCGTGGCTAATCTTTTTGAGTCCAGTGTCTAAAGTCCAGGGTCCAGAGTGGAAACCCGGGCATAACGCCTTTCCTCTGGACTCTCTGCTCTGGACTCTGGACTCCAGGTTGTGCTGAAATACAGGTATCAGCGCAACTTGGCTCCAAACTCCTTGCCCAGCGCCTTCACGATGGATGCCATACTGGAATCCACCTCTTCGTCGGTGAGGGTCCTGTCAGCACTCTGAAAACTCAGGGACCACGCCAGGCTCCGGCTTCCTTCAGGCACTCCTTTACCCTCGTAAAGGTCAAACAGGTAAACCTTGCCAAGGTCATCACCTTTCTCACGGATGACACCCTCCAGAAGTTCGGCGGCTACATCATCGCTCACTACGACAGCCAGATCCCGGAGCACTTCAGGGTACTGGGGAATTCGCCTGTATTTTTTCCTCGTATCGATACTGAGCATATGATGGAGATCAAGTTCAAAGGCACCAGCCCATTCCCTTAACCTGAACTTTTCCCTCTGGGAGGGGTGAAGTGTACCGGTCACTCCCAGTGAAACTTCTCCCGCCATCACCCAGGCGCTCTGTCCGGGCTGCAGGTACGGGATATCCATCTCCTTGAAGGAGATATCATGGATACCCACTGAATTAAGCATCGATTCCACCACCCCCTTGATATCGAAAAAATCTGCCTCTTCCGCTGCACGGAACCACTTTTTCCTGTTTCTGGCCCCTGCCATTATTCCTGCCACTCTCACGCGTTCTTCCGGCAGTTCACACTCGCCGCAGGGAAGAAATACCCGGCCTGTTTCGTACAGCCTGACATCTTCCATCCTTCTGCTGATGTTCGTCCGGAGGGCCTTCAGCAATCCCGGAAGGATACTGGTCCTCATTACGGTCATCTCATCGGAAATCGGGTTCATAAGAGATACAGGGTCTTGTCCGCCGCCGATCCCCAGATCTTCAATGTCCGATTCACTGATGAAGCTGTAGGTAACTGCTTCATAAAATCCCAGACCTTCCAGAGTGTCCCTGATTCCATCCTGGAGCCTGTCCATAGGGTCTGTTTTTATGGGGACAGTCCTGCCCACCGGCATGGTGACAGGAATGCGATCGTAGCCGTATATCCTGGCGATCTCCTCGATGACATCCTCTTCGATGGCAAGGTCTCGGCGGAACCCTGGAGGGTTGATCGTCCAGACTTCCCCACTCTTTTTTTCCGGTTCAAGCTGCAGCCTTTCAAGGGCGGAAACGGCATCTTTTTCAGAAATATCCACCCCCAGGTATGCTGCAACTCTGGGCATTCTGAACTGAACGAGCTTCACCTCTTCAGGTCGGGGATGGGCATCGCAGATACCTTTGCAGATCTCACCGCCGCCCCATTCATGTATAAGGTACGCCAGTCTGTCTACGGCTCTTACGGTGCCGCTGGGGTCTGTTCCCCGTTCAAACCGATAGGATGCTTCTGTGGATAGCCCAAGACGCTTGGAACTTCGCCTTATGGTTGGAGGATCGAAACAGGCGCTTTCCAGAAGAAGGTCCTTTGTGCCTTCCACGACTTCAGAGTTGATCCCGCCCATAATTCCGGCCAGTGCAACTGGCCCGAACCCGTCACAGATCAGCAGATCGTCACTACTCAGCGTACGTTTCTGGCCGTCCAGTGTTTCCAGTACTTCATCCTTCAGAGCTTTTCTGACCACGATCCGGTTCTCTGCAAGCCGATGATAGTCGAAAGCATGAAGCGGCTGGCCAAGTTCCATCATGACATAGTTGGTTGCGTCAACAACGTTGCTGATGGAGCGGATCCCTATTGATTCCAGTCTCAACGCGATTTTTTTCGGAGAGCTGCCGGGTTTAACGCCCAGAACGACACGCCCGCTGTATCGCGAACACCCTTCCGGATCTTCGATATCAATGGATGTCATAGCCTGAACGTCTGGGCCATCCTCTGAAAGCTTCGTCTTGGGAGCCTTCAGCTTCCTGCCGTAGATGGCGGCTATTTCCCTCGCAACTCCAAGGTGGCACAGCCAATCAGGCCTGTTGGGTGTCACCCCCACCTCAAGAACAGTCTCCCCTTCAACCTCCTGGATCCCCTCCACCTCCAGCCCCGCCATCGTCAATGCGTCCGCAAGAGTTTGGGTATCCTCATTTATGTCGACGTAGTCGCTGAGCCAATTTAAATTTACTTTCATTGAAAAACTCCGTTTTTCAGTTACAGGTTCCAGGTGAGAATCGGAAACAGGATATTAAACAAATTTATCAACATGACGCCTTAACCATCCGAATTTTATATGGTTTAAACCTCTACACTCTGCACACTACACTCTACACTCTACACT
>JALHUC010000233.1 GCA_022865845.1 bacterium
AGCTGACAAACTCGGCTGGGTCGGTCCCGTTTACACGGAGCTGTCTTCAAGCCTGACCAAGGGTTTCAAGGCGTACTATAAGGAGACCTATGGCAAGGATGTGGACATCACCTTCGTTCGGCCGGGCGGATGGCCGGTCGTCGTGGACAAAGTGAGAGCATGGAACGGCAAACCGGATGCTGACATTTTTCTGGGCGCTGGAGCCCCGGCCCATGAAGTGTTAAAGAAAGAGGGACTGATCGTCCCTTACAGGCCAAAGGGTTCGGAGAAGGTTCCTGCCGAATGGAACGGCATGAAGGTAAAGGATAAGGGTGATATGTGGACCTGTTTCGCGCCCTGGATCGTTACCAACCTGTACAACGAAAAGGTTTTGAAAAGTTTGAAATTGCCGCCTCCGAAAACGTGGAACGATCTGCTCAACCCCATCTACAGGGGCAACATCGTGCACACGCTGCCCTATGCCTCCGGCACAATGCATGAAGCTATTGAAATTCTCATACAGGGCTTTGGAGAAGAAGAAGCATGGAAATATCTTAGATTACTGGCGGCGAACCTGGCACGCTTTTCCACTGGCAGTACGGATACGACCCAGCTGGTTGCCCGCGGCGAAGTCCCCATCGGGATCGCGCAGCCGCAGATGAACGCTATGGCCGCACGCAAAGATGGCTTTCCTGTGCGGGACCTGCTCCCTGAAAAAACGATCCTGGTTCCGGAGGCTGTGGCTTTGCTTAAAGGCGCGCCCAACGAGGCGGTCGGGAAAATCTTCCTGGACTGGCTGTTCAGCATGGACGGACAAAAATACGTACTGGAGGGACGTTACTTCGCAGCCAGTACGGACGTTAAATTCTCCGAGTTGGAAAAAGAAGGCGTCGAGATGGCCACCCATGCCGCGAAGGCGCTGGGCGTCGATTCCTTCTGGGATCTGAAGGTCGACTTCATCGAGTACGACCTGGACCTCGCCGCAAAGAGGTGGGACGAAGTCAACACAAAATATGAGAACGAGATCTACCGGAAGTGGGGCGAGCTGAAAAACAGCCTGTTCCTCATCGAGGAAGTCGAGGGAGAGATCGAGGCGGCAAAAGCTGAAAAGATGGATGTGACAAAGGCTGGCGCGAAAATAGCCGAAGCCCGAAAACTTTTCGAATATGAGGGCAATTACGCCGCGGCACGCCTGGCTGCAGGTAAAGCCCGCGCAATGCTTGTCTCACAGTAAAGGTAATACGGGCAGCGAATCTTTTTATAGCGATGACTGAATGATATCTGGCAGCGTGTCACGGTTTCCCGACACGCTGCCAGATTGAAATGAATGCCCGCGCTGTCGAACCTCGATATCAGGACCTTAAGGAGAAATCGACAGGGCGGGCCGCTGTTTAACCGACCGTCATCTGGCAGACCAGATAGGGTGTGATATGTCCCGAGGCAACGTCATTCTGTCGGCATTCCTGTGGCTCATCATTGCTTTCCTCATACTTTATCCGCTGTCCATTCTGCTCAAGGAAAGTTTGACCCTCTCTGGAACTGACGGCTGGGGTATAGGTAATTACCTTGAGTTCTTCAAGGACGTTTATTATCTCAAGGTCTTTGGCAACACCTTGCTGCTCAGTACGCTTTTGCTCGTGACGACCACTGTGTTCGGGGTGCCCCTGGCGTACATCCTGGCAAGATACCGGCACCGGGGAAAGACTGTTTTTACAGCTCTTATCCTTTTGCCCATCGTCCTGCCCGCTTTCGCAGGCGTATTCGCGTTCATCATTTTTTTCGGCAAATACGGTACGATGAACCTGCTGCTCATGCAGATAGGGCTCATCGCGAAGCCCATAAATTTCATATACGGAATGCACGGGTTGGTATTCGTCCAATCCCTGCACATGCTTCCTTTTATCGTCCTGGGTCTTGCCGCTGGTTTTACCAACATCGACCCTTCCTTTGAGGAGGCCGCCGAAGTGGAGGGCGCCAGCGGCTTTCGGAGATTCATCACAATAACGCTGCCTCTGTGCACCCCGAGTTATCTGGCGGGTGCCGTTCTCGTATTCCTGTGGCCCTTTACTGACTGGCTCACACCAATGATCCTGGGGCAGACGGACCTGCTGCCCTCGGTGGCGTACATCAACATCGCCTATCACTTTACCGATATGCACCGCAAGTATATGGGGATCGTGGCGGTGGTTGTTTCGGCCGTTATCTGCATTTCACTCTTTCTGCTCGCCCGGTGGTGGGTCGAAAAGAAAAAGTATACCGGCCTTTCCAAGGGAACAACGTCTGAAGGCAGGGTGATCGAACCGGGACCGCTGCTGAAAGCGGGCGCATACCTTTACCTGATCTTTATCGCCGTCATTGTTTTGCTGATCCCCATCGTACTGGGGTTATCCGCTTTTTCCAGAAGATGGGTCTTTGAGCCGTTTCCCACCTACTGGACCCTCGATAACTTCAGACTGATCCTCCTGGAAAGCCCGCTCCTGATCAAAAACTCTTTCCTGTTCAGCGGGCTGGCCCTGGTCTTCGGGGTCGCCTTTGGACTTCCAGCCGCCTATATCATCGTCCGAAGCCGTGTCCCGGGCAAGGATGCCCTCGACTTTGTCATCACCCTGATGCTGGCTTTCCCGGGTATCGCCATCGGTGTGGGTTACATGCTGGCATTCTGGGACACGATACCTCTGGCCAAGTATTGGATCATCATGCCGCTGGCCCTGTTCGCGCGGCGGCTCCCGTATTTTTTGAGGATGGCGCACGCCTCTTATCTGCAGCTGGATGTTTCCCTTGAGGAGGCCGCAGAAGTGTCGGGCGCGGGCAGACTCAGAACTTTTATGACCATATCCTTGCCTCTGCTGCTCAAAGGCGTGCTCGTTGGTGTGATGATGTTCTTTATTATGGCGTTCCAGGAGATCTCTACCGCCATATTCCTTTACCGGGGAGGGTGGGAAACGCTGCCCATTGGAATTTATCTGAACTGGCACCGCGGCATGGAGTTCGGTATCGCAGCCGCCATGGCTTTTCTGATGATCGTGATCACCTTCATCCTTCTGCTGATCGCATCGAGGATCGGCGGGAATATGCTCAAGGCGGCATGGAGCACGGATAAATAGGGAAGCCGATCCTCGATGCGCCCGTGTGGGCGCCCGAACCGATGGTGAGACATTTGAGTCATCGGTTCGTGAGCTAAGCGAAAACCGCGTTTTTCGCTTAGCGTTGAGCCAAAGGTCCCGGCAGGACCTTTAGCGACCCTTACAGTCG
>JALHUC010000234.1 GCA_022865845.1 bacterium
GCCCCCCTCACACTCCTTCTCCCGAAACCATTCGAAAGGCGTTGAGCCGATACGATCACGCTATACTCTCCGCCTTCGACGTTATCCCCATTGAGGATTTTGCAGAAAGATCCAGGGAGCGCGGTGCCGCTGCCGGGTGGGCCAGGAAATCATTCGAACTTACCGGCATGATCGAGACCCTCGCCTTTGGCAGTGGATACCATCTGGCCATGGGATTTGCCCAGGCCAGCTGCGTGAAAGTTTTGTGCGGGCAGGAGCGATGCCTTGTCCTTGAAGGAAAAAAATGCCCCTACCCGTTGAAGTCGCGCCCCTCCATGGAAGCCGTCGGCATCGACGTCTACCGCCTGGTGACCATGGCCGGCTGGGATATATATCCCATTTACAGGAGTGTGAACTGTGAACAGGTCTCCCGCGCGGTGTCGGTAAGCATTGTCTTCATCGCCTGAGTATCCCGTAAAAAAGGGGGGGGGACTGTGAAGAAGGAAGCTGTCATGCGTGAAGGGAACGAGAATATCATCCTCATCGAAGCCGAACCGGAACCGGTGGAAATAGACCTCCTGAAGAGTGCGGTCATCGTGGTAGACATGCAGAACGCCTTTATGGGCAAGGGCGGGTACTTTGATCTGATCGGTATAGACACTTCGGCCGCGTGGAAGATCGTGGAGCCCTGCCGGGAGATAATCCGAGCGGCCCGGCAGAAGGTCGCCAGGATTATCTATTTTCAGATGGGATACCGCCCGGACCTGTCAGACGCGGGTTCACCGGATTCGCCGTGCTTTCAAAAGTCGAGCGGTTTGAATTTCTTCAGGAAGCATCCCGAGCTGAAGGACAAGCTCTATTTTTACGGCGGCTGGGGAGCCGAGATCATAGAAGAGTTGAAGCCTCTCAAGGAAGACATCGTCATCAGAAAACAGAGGTATGACGGTTTTATCGGGACAAATCTGGACGTCATTCTCAGGTCTTTGGGCATCCGGTATCTCCTCTTTCTGGGGATAGCGACCAACGTGTGCGTCGAGTCAACACTCAGGCACGCCTTCTTTCTGGACTACTTTCCGATCCTTGTCTCGGATGCGGTGAGCCAGAAGGGTTCCAGCGTGACCCAGGAGGCAACCATTATCAATGTCCAGTCCACTTTTGGCTGGGTGACAACCTCAAAAAAGATATTAAATGGATTCGGAGATCCCGGGAGTCTATCCTAAAGGGCGAACGGGGGATACCGTGCAGAAAAAGGGCTGGTGAACAGGGAGCAATGATATGTCCGACAAGTGGATTTCGTGGTTTCAGGAATTGGGCCAGGAACACAAGGATCGGTTTGGGAAGAAGTGCGCGAACTTAGGGGAGATGACCAAAATAGGGCAGCGCGTCCCTCCGGGTTTTGCCCTCTCCCTGGAAACCTACAGGGATTTCATGTCTCTCACGGGAGCTGACAGGGAGGTAGAGGCCTATCTCGGCAGTGTGGGCCACGGCTTCGAAAACATCCGGCATTTCAACGAGGCGAGCGGTGAGCTGCGAAGGATTGTGGAGTCCAGGGAGATGCCCCGGGAGATGAGAGAGGCGGTCCTGGAACACTACGGGGAATTGTGCCGGAGGTGCAACCTGGAGGAAATGGCCGTCTCGGCGCGATCGGCCGGTGCGGCAAGTCACCCCGGCCAGTACAAGACCCACTTGAATGTGCGGGGGGATCAGGATCTCATAGATAAGATAATAAAGGTGTGGTCAAGCACCTTTAATCCCAGGTCCCTGTCCGCCAGGAAGCGCGCCGGGGCCCCCCTGGAAAGCGACCCCATAGGCGTGGCCGTGCTGAAGATGGTCAATGCGCGGGCGGCAGGGGTCCTCTTCACTGCCGATCCCAACACGGGGGACACGTCAAGGATGATCATCGAGGCCAA
>JALHUC010000235.1 GCA_022865845.1 bacterium
TTAAATTTTAGTTCACGCAGATAACGCTGATTTTGAAACAGCCTCCAGCTAAAGATAATTAGCTTGTCTCCTGTAGATTTAGTCCTTAGTCCTTAACACTTAGATAAGTTTCGGGTTTTGGGTTTGGAGTTTTGCGTTTTGGGTGCAAACCACAGTCGCCCAGTCGTCCAGTCGAAAGTTCTATCCCCTCCATCCCCTTCATCCCTGTAAAATGCCTGGGTCGAGATTGCCGCGGCCACGGGATTACCAGGGCCTCGCAATGACAGTATTTTAATCGCTCTCCGCCTTAAGCCCTATACCTTGATTTCCCTATAGCCCATTGCCTTGCTCTTCCCCATTGCCCCTCGCCTATTCTTACATTGAACCTATTTATTTCAGATCGATATACATCTGAGTCGCCGACTCCCCTCCCTGCAGGAACGGCAGCAACTGGACCATGATCCGGTTCCAGTTGGTCAACCCCGTGGCTGTGGCGTACACACGGTCTCCGGGCTTGAGGATGGTCTCCGCACTTGTGAGGCTCATGACATCCGAAAGATCGAGCTTATACACCGTGGGGTCGGCGTATCCTCCCCGCACGAGGAGAATGTTGCCTTTCTTTGCCGTCACCGGATTCAGACCACCGGCCATGGAGATGGCGTCGATGAGCCTGAGCGGTTCCGCACCCATGGGGAAAACACCCGGTTTCACCACCTCACCCAGTACATAAACCCGACGGTCCGAAAGGTCCGCAATGTGGATCATGTCCCCATCCGCAAGGCTGATGTTCTGCCTCAGATCCCCCTTCCGGAGAAGCGCGTAAAGGTTCACAGGCAGCAGATCCACTCCACGAATCATATAAGAACCGGCAAGGTCGGCCTTTTCGTTCAGTCCATTGGCCTGCCCGATAGCATCTAACACCGTCATCCTGCCGTCGAAGGGGTACGCCCCCGGGATGCTTACCTGTCCCAGAACATAGACTTTTCGACTGTTGTATTTGTATACCGTTACAGAAATGTTTGGTTCCCGAACATAAACCCTGTAGGCCTCGTTCAGATCCAAAAGTAGGTCGTGAGGTGTTTTTCCCGCAGCTTCGATGAGTCCGATAAGAGGTAGTGCTAAAAGTCCATCATCCTGGACAGTGAAAAGGTTCATTCCCAGGGTCTCGGCGCGCCGCTCACCTACAAACAGATCCGGGTGGTTCAGATCGCGAACCTGGAGTACATCCGCGCCACCGATACGATAGGGCCCGGTATCGCCCGGGAGTGGCGGTATCTCCATTTTTTCCGCTTGCGCCTGGGCAAGCTCCTGGGCTCCAAGGGGTTCAGATGTAGTGGGGACGATGTAGTGATTGGCGGTGGAGCAGGCGAAAAACGTCGTGACCAGAAGAAGGAGGATCACATATCCACTTGTCCGGAATGCGCTTTTGGCGAGTCTCATCGTGGACGGCGAACTGTTCAAATCCCCTCCCCCTAAGGCTGAATTACTTCAATTGGGAAAACTCAACTATTCTAAACGAAGAGTTTATTCAATACAAGTGACTAATAAACAAAGATTTTTAGGGGTTAGATTCAAGTTTTACATTAACTGTAGAACAGGCTCGGCACTGGCGCGCCTCGGGTTAACGCTTCAGTCTAAAGCCCAAAGCCCAAAGTCCAAAGCCCAATAGGAAGAGCAGGCGATAGGCAAGGGGCAATGGGGGGAGGGCAGTGCAGAGTGCAGAGGGAGAAACAACGTCCAACGTCCAATGTCCAA
>JALHUC010000236.1 GCA_022865845.1 bacterium
GAAAGGTGCTCGACGCTGTCAACGTCCGCAAGAAGATCTCCGAAGGCGGATTTTCGGCCTCCGGTCTGGGGAAGCTGTTCGGTAAGAAAAAGCTAAAAGGCGCGAGCCTCGGGGTCGCTCACGACAAGAAAGAAGGGGTCGATAAGGCCCTTCGCGACTGCATCGAAGAGGCGGTTCAAACACTGGTAAGCCGGTATGAAGAATAGGGACGACCGATGAACCTGGTTACCCGGATCACTATTACACTGGCGGTGTTTCTCCTGGCCCTGCCGGCAGCCGGCAGAGCTGAGCAGGGGAGACACGGCACCCAAAGGCGCGCATGGCAGCTGCCCGCAACCGGTCAGTGGTACGAAGGACAAGGTTTCCACCGGGCGGAAGCATCGCTGGATCGGGCCGGGCCCTTCGGGGACGGCTACAGCACAATCTACCTGGCGGACCTCGAGCCCGGGCTTGATTACACACTTGGTCTGCGTTATCGGGCCGATGCCGGGCACGAACTTTCTGCGGAGATTTTTGATCGCTGGCCCTTCGATCCCAGGGCGAAGCGCTACAAGCTGGCCATGGGGCCGGTCGTCCGCACTGATCCGGACTGGATAGAATACCGGTGGCGAGTGGGCGTATCCGGCCGCAGTCTGGGGAACATGGCATTTATCGCCGTCGAAACCAGATTCTCCGGAGCTGTGCCGACAAACCGTTTCCGACATTTCATGTACCTGGTCACACCATCCGTCAGGCCCATGAACCATTTCGGCACAGGGATCACCTATCTGCGGGGACCATCGGACCTATTCCTGCCGCAGACAACAGACCAGGTCCAATACGTTGTGGAATACCCCTATGACGGCCATGGTCCTGACAACGGACCAGGGACCGACTGGCGTCCCGGGGGAGGTCTGATCTTCAACGGAGATTTCAGCCAGGGCCTGCAGGGATGGGAACTGTTTTCCGAGGGGGAGAATGCGGACGCTGTCGATCATGTGGCATCCGGAAAAGATGGGCTGCGGATCTGGAGCGATGGCCAGGCCGCTATATCCGGCGTGAGGCAGACTGTTCAGAGAGACATTCAGGAAGCCGGGTCCCTTGTCCTGGAGATGGAGCTGCGTATCGATAAGGATCCGGGAGCCCTGTCCCTGGCGGATGCAGCGGCAGTTGAACTGACCATCTGCTACCTGGATGCCGAGGGCAAGGATCACTGCGGTGACGAGGCTTACCGCGTAAGGTTCACGGCACATCGCCAGGCAGGCAGTGCTGATGGAACCATCCGGGTTAACATCGGCCAATGGTATTCATTCGAAAATGAATTGATGGAACTTGACCCCGGGCCAAGAGTGATCAAGTCAGTGGCCATTACCGGCGGCCATAACCCCGGACAGGACGCCTGGATAAGACAGATACATCTGACCGAACGAGGTGGTGTGAAATGACCAGTAAAATCCTAAAGTTCCTTGTCAGTATACTTATTGTTATTGGGATTCCCTACGCTGGATGGGCAGGCGCCCTGGACCGAGGTCCTGCGCAGCAGCGCTACAACCAGGCGGCCGATGAGATGATACGTGTGCCAGGTGTAGTCGGGATGTGGGAACAGGACGCTATGGCAGTCCTGCAGCAGTCCGGGGTCGCCCCGAACATAGAGTATGCCAGGAAATTCAAGGAAGATCTCGCCGGGAGAGAGGGAACGGTGATCGATCAGGAACCTGGCGCTGCCGGGATAACCATGCTCGGGTCCACCGTGACGATCACCGTCTACTGGCCCCATCCGGAGGGAGAGCCGCCGGGTAATGATGGAAATGGAGGTCATAATGGTAATGACGGCGCCGACCAGTGGGGAGAACCTGAAGGTTCAGCGCCGCCGCCCTCTTATCAACAGCCGCAGGAGCCGACGCCGCAGTGGGGCGGCGCCAATCAACCGGCCAGTGGAGGCGGATGGACACCTCCTCCTGTTCCGGTCCCTCAGCCATCTGTGACACCGACGGCTCCGCAGCCGGCCGCACCTCCGCCCGTTTCAGCCACCCCGGTCCAGCAGACCGTGACGCCGGTAA
>JALHUC010000028.1 GCA_022865845.1 bacterium
GCCGGTTAACGGCCTGCCGATGCCGTTTCTCCCGATTCTGGAACACAGGGCGCCGATCATCGCATCACCTCACCCTTACCCGCAGCGAGAGAGTGAAGCTCGACGAGGGGTTGAACGCCCCCTTTGGGTTTATCTGGAAGCCCGTTACCGCGCTGTCGTAACCGTCGGCGCCCCCATCGGGAGTATAGTTGTAGGTAGGGGTCGGGCCGCTATCACTTGTAAAGTCAATGTCGTCCCCGGTGTCACCCAGGCTGACAAAGCTGTAGGTAAGGCCGCTCCCTAGGTCGGACCAGATCACTGGCGAGGCAGACCCGTCCCCCACGTACATCTCGGAGCCAGGAGGAATGGTGTCGGAAAGTACAACAGAATCGGTTACTGTCCATCCGTTTCCCACATTGGAGACCTGGATCGAATAGGTCACCGACGCCCCCGGTATGGCCTTGGGGTTGGTGCTGTTAAAGGCCCTGGCGTCCGCGACACCGGATATGGACTTGATCGTCACAAGATCTGGACCCGTGACCTCCACTGTATCCACAACGAAGTCGGATATTGTCACAGACTGAGTGAGGCTGAACTCGGAGGTAGCCGTGGTGGTCACGGTAGCCACACCTATGGAGGTGGAACCGATACCGTAGACGATGATGATGTCCACTGACGCGCCGCTGGCAACAGCCACCGTGCCCGCAATGGGAATGATTGAATCACCCGTATCGAAAATGGCGTCCCCGTCGTCCAGGTAGAGGGTTACCGTGGGAGAATGGGGCCCCGTGATGGTGTAGGCGAAGGAGAATGAGTCGTCCCCGTTGCCCAGGTTCACCAGGTGATGCAGGCCGTCGACTGAGCTGGCCTGCGCCCCCTGAAGGGAGTAGGCTCCCGAAAAATCCAGGTCGGCGTACTGGGTCGTGCCCCCGCCACCGCCGCAGCCTCCCAGGTTGTCTTGGATGGATGATCCCAGGTTGTTGGCATTCTTGTTGGCGTTGGTGCTCGACACGTGGACGCTGTGGCCAGTGGGCACGGTGAACCCCAGTCTGGCCCATTCGATGCGGAGCTCCATGATCAGACCGCCGGATGCACCTGCACCATAGATCCCCGAGGAGGTAGTAAGCTCACTCGAAATGTTCTTGAGGTTCCCCGGGAGGGAATAGCCGTCTCCCGACCCGGCCGAGTCCACGGTGGGATCCCCGTTTATCGCGTCCACCGGATTGTACTCAGCGATGAAGACGCTTACCTGCCCATTGTTGCCCTGCCACTCGGCCACGATGACTGGTTCCCCGTCCTCCTGGAACCCATCGTTGTCCACGTCGGCGTAATACAGGAAGTTCTGTTTGTTGTTGGAACTGCCGGTTCTCTCGGTGTAGAAATAGATCCAGGTGCCGTCGTAGGTGTAGGAGAACTGGACGATGTCCTGGCCGTTGCCAGGTGTGTCCAGATCGGTGCCGCCCGAGATGCCGTCGCAGACGCTGTTGTCCTCGTCGTTGAGGACCGTACCCGGCTGGGAGGTGGTCCCCCACTCCGCCACATTACCGTCAATGTTAATAGGTGGCGATGGGTACGTGAGAGGTATACCGTCGCCGCCGCCGCAGACGCAAGCCGCATGCGATACCGACGGCAGCAGGAGGGAAATCAAGAGAGCTGCCACCATCAGGATAAAGCAGGTACTCGCCTGAATTTTGAACGATCTGGCCATAAAACCTTCCCTCACCGTCTCCTCCCTGATCTCATGGTTCCGCTTGACACACCAACCCCGCCTGATGGCTCCTTTTCACAGAGAACAGAGCATCGGTAAATGCACCTCTAACCTGCTGGAATAACAGCAATTACTGTTCCAGCAACCTTCTGACCAGCCAATACCTCAAGTATCTGAAATCAATATGTTTTTCCCATACCATATACACTGCAGGTTGAACTCTTGTTACGAATATGAAATTATTTCAAACTACGGACAAATATTTACATAAATAACATTTACAACATAACTGACACCACATGGGTACAACCATCCCTTTAACTGTCGTAAATAATATTTACATACCGACAGAATCCAGATCAGTGGTGCATTTCGCCTTCGAGTTCCTCAGCCTCTATGATCCTCAGGAGGCTGCCAACTACCGCCGAATCGAACTGCGACCCGGCAGACCTTTTTAATTCCGCCACCGCCTCCCCGATGCTCAGAGCCGAACGGTAGGGGCGGGAGTGGATCATTGCGTCAAATGCGTCCGCAACAGAAATGATGCGTGTCTCCAGGGATATTTGGTGGGCTCGAAGCCCGAAGGGATAGCCGGTACCGTCGCAGCGTTCATGGTGGGTCTGGATACACTCCTTCACCGACTCCAGATAATCTATTGGGTCAAGGATCCTCTGACCAATGAGCGGATGTTCCTTTATGCGTTCCCACTCGTCAGCATCCAGTTTGTCCGGTTTGTCTGTGATAGTGCTGGAGATAACGATCTTGCCTATATCGTGCAGGACTCCGGCATAGCGGATGGTGTCCTTTTGATTCTCGGAGAGGCCAAGATAATCGGCCATCTTGAGACTGTAGTTCGTGACGTTTTCGGAGTGGTCCTTGGTCCAGGTATCCTTGGCCTCCACCGCGTTCACAAGGGCCTTTATTGTCTTGAAATAACTCTCCCGGATCGCTGTATAAAGCCGCGCGTTCTCAATGGCAATGGCGGCGTGGTTGCCAAGGATGGTCAAAAGGAACAGATCCCTTTCATCAAAGGAACCTCCCCCCTTCCGGTTGGTGGCGTTCAGGACACCGGATACTATCCCCTTGATCTTCAGGGGCACACACAAAAGGGAATCGGTGTGGTAAAGCGTCTTTTTGTCTGGCGCATTCTTTTTAATGCTAGCCACATCCTTGACCAGGATCGGTTTGCCCTCCTCCAGCACCCAACCCGATATCCCCTCCCCCGGCCTTACCTTTGTTGCGTTTATGACCTCACTACTCAGGCCCTCGGCATGTTTGATAATAAGACACCCATCGCTGTCCTTGAGCATAATGGACACTGTTTCCGCCTGCAGAAGAGATGACGTCTCAACGATGATCCTTCTTATGAGCTTCTCGTCCTCAAGCTCTGAACCGATGACCTGGCTCACCTCATGGATAACGCTGAACTGCTTCACCATATCCTCGAGGGAATTGTTTTTGTCCGCGATCTCTTTGGCCATCTCCCGGATCTTCCGGTTCGACTCCTCCTTTTCCTGAAGCCGCATTTTGAGCTCCAGGTTCTTCTCCTTCAAACTATCTGTGGCCACCTGAACCTGGGCTGACAACTTCTCCTGAAAACTGTCCTCCCGCTCGAAAGACTTCATTCCAGCGAGGGCAAGGGCTGTCTGACGCCCAACCGAAGCGATAACATCTTTGTCCCTTTCACTGAAACTGGCACCATCCAGGCGGTTGGCAGCCACGAGGGCACCCAGTTTTCGACTTCCTACTATAAGAGGGGCCATGATTATACAATTGAGCTGCCCTCCATCGTGCCCCTGTTCGTATCCGGGAAGGAGCCTGGACACTTCGTCACTGTTGTCAAACCTGGCTAGCTTTCCACTTTCCAGGCACTCCTGGGCCGCCGCTTTGAGGATGGCATCCCTGCTGCGACTGCCGGGCTGCCATAGCTCCATCTGAGGCCGCCCTTCTGTAAAACCAAGATCCCTGGCATCCACCAGGCTACTGCTTTCATCATCGTAGATGTAAAGGCTGCACATCTCGCAATCCAGAGCTCTGCGCACAACCTTCAGGGTAAGGTTCAGGATCCTACGCATATCAAAAACAGTGGACATAGCTTCGCCCAGGCGCTCCAGTATCCCTACAGCACTGTTTCGCTGGTCCAGAACGGACCGCAGGCGATCGTTCTCCTTTTCAAGGCGGTGCATTTCAGCCGCTTTCCCAATGTTGTGAGTGATCACGTCAGGGTCGTCCTCGAGAAAGAACATGGAGTGCGCGCCGTGCTTTATAAAGTTGGAAAGAAGGGAGAGGTTTTCCTTCGGACCGAAAACAATGACGGGAGGAGGCAGAACCATCTGTCTGACCGCATCGAAAGATTTTTTGTTGTCGAGAGACGGTAAGGAAAGATCAAGAAGAACCACATCCGGTTGTGTACCCTTGACCATAATTTCGAGTTCATCGACACAGTCGGCCATATCCAGTTCAAAGATGCGCTCCGGCAATATCTTGCGAAGGACCTCATCCTGAGAACCTGGACTTCGGCGGACTAACAACCTGAGTGTCGGTTTAAATTGACTCACACTGGCTCCGTGGACATGTAAAAGAGCCGGATCAATTCTCGAACTTGAGTTCGAGGAACTGTCCCCGCTCTTTTTCCTCTACAAGGATACGTTCTCTGATCTCCGCAATGGTGAGCCTCTCGGACTTAAGCTCCGTGATCCTGGCAAACCTTGACCGGATCAGATCGGAGTCATAAAGACCGTAGCCCCCCTGGGTCCGCCCCTCCAAAGGGAACAGTTCCTGGGTGGTGTAGAAATTCACCTTGGACGGGGAGATCCCCAGCATGCGACAGATATCCTTACGCTTGACCAGCTTCAACATGACCGCACCTCACCCAATAGTGTAAAGTGTTACTCTCCGCTTACACTTATAAATAGGCAATTTCTCGTTGTAAGTCAAGGGCTTTTAGAAGTTTATTTAAAGTGCCTTGGGAACAGACAGGTGCCTACTACCTGGTTTTTCAAGAGGATTGCCTTCACGGCACATGGGACAGTCGGAAGGATCATAGGCAGGTGCGTGGACAGGAATGAGGGAAAGGTGGGGAAAATTGGTAGGGTTAACAAGTTTATCGGTATAGCGGTGGACGAGAGAGGCGGTGCCCACAACTGTTCCACCGCACTCTAAGGCAAGCTCTACGGTTTCCCTGATGGAACCGCCAGTGGTAACCACGTCCTCTACAGCGAGAAGGCGTTCCCCCTCCTCGATTTTGAACCCCCTGCGGAGTTCCATCCTGCCATCGACCCTTTCACTGAATATGGCTCTCGCTCCCAGGCCGGCTGCAACCTCCTGCCCGATGACGATGCCGCCGACGGCTGGTGAAATAACGGTATCGATCTCCCCCTGCCCCGCTCCGACAAAGGTCTCCCGGGCAAGGTCAGCAAGCTGGATACCGATCCGGCGTGCTATGTCCGGATACTGAAGAACAAGGGCGCACTGAAGGTAGATGGAACTGTGTCGACCGGAGGTCAGGCCAAAGTGCCCCTTTAAAAGTCCTCCGCAGTCGCTGAAAACCTTGATGAGTTCACTGCTTGCCATCGCGGTTCTCTATAAGCTCCTTGATCTTGCTCTGCAGAACTTCGTTCTCATAGGGTTTGGTGAAGTAGGCGTCGGCCCCCATAGCCATGCCTTTTTTGGCATCCTCGTCGGAGTAGTAGACGGCCGAGATCATGACGACGATGATATCCTGCAGGGTCGGTTCCTCCTTGATCTGCCGGCAGAGCTCGAAACCGTTCATGCCGGGTATATTGACATCAAGAAGGACGACATCGGGGTTCTCCTCGTGGATCTTCTTCAGGGCATCCATCCCCTCCTGAGCAGTGATGATCTCATAGCCCTCCATCTCAAAGATCTGTTTCTGCATAGTGAGGATCACGATGTTATCTTCCACTATGAGTATTCTCTTAGGCATCGGTACAACCTCCTATTAATAATCCACTATGAATAATCCCGTTAGTATACTTTGGTTCGTAGGGATCAATCAATCCCTTTCCCTGTGCACATCCCCCAGTTTCATCTCTTCCAGAATCAGCCTTACAGCCTCCTTCCGATCCGGGGCATTCACAATGGGCCTGCCAACAACCAGATAATCAGCTCCGTCTGCCACCGCACTTTCCGGCGTGGCCACCCTGGCCTGGTCATCGATAGATGCACCAGCCGGCCTTATACCTGGCGTTACCAGGACGCATCTGTCGTCCAGTACACTGCGCAAGTGCTTGACCTCCAGGGCGGAGCACACGATACCGTCGGCACCTGCCTCTCTTGCCATGGCGGCCAGGTTAACTACCTGATCCCTGACTTCGCCATCCCAGCCTATCTGGCTAATGGCCTGTTTGTCGAGGCTGGTGAGAACGGTAACCGCGAGAATTCTTGCGTCTCCCGCAGCCTCCCTGGCTGCCCGGATCATCTCTGCCCCACCGGAAGCGTGAACCGTAAGCCAGGACACACCCATCTCCGCTGCCCCTTTCACTGCCTTGGCAACGGTGTTGGGAATATCGTGGTACTTCAGATCCAGGAACACGCAGCCGCCTGATCCGGTTATACGGTGGACAAGTTCCGGACCGTACCGGGTGAAAAGCTGTGACCCTACTTTCAGAGCAGCCACGCTAGGCCCGATCTCCGCGGCAAGCTGGACAGCCTCTTCACTTTCGTCCATGTCAAGTGCCACCATGAGACCGCTGCTCAAATGCTCTCTCCCCATAGGTATATACTTTTGATTAACAGCATTACCATGTAAAATCAACATCCCACTAGAAGCCCTTCGAAGTTTCAGAAAAACTTCTGGTATCAGTTCCGGTCCAAGCAAAGGGATCCAACCAGTTCCCGGGCCGATATCTGCTTCTCCTGGAGATATTCACTTAAGGATTCAAGGACTCGCAGGGGAGCCAGGGGATCGGTAAAAGTTGCGGTGCCTATCTGCACCGCCGAAGCTCCTGCTATAAGGAACTGCAGCGCGTGTTCACCCTCCATGATCCCGCCCAGGCCCACCACCGGGATTTTGACGGCTCTGAAGACTTCGTGAACCATCCTCAACGCAACGGGCCGGATAGCGGGTCCTGAAAGCCCTCCTACCACCCCGCCCAGGACAGGGCGTCTGGTTCTGATATCTATCTCCATACCGGTGATGGTATTGATGAGGGACACTGAGTCGGCCCCGGCCTCCTCCACCGCCCGGGCAATGCCGGCAATATCGCCGCAGTTTGGGGAAAGCTTCACCATAAGGTGCTTATCGGTCACTTCCCTGAGTACCTTCACCAGGCCGGCAGCCAGCGACTCCTTCATCCCGAACTGAACACCGCCTTCCTTGACGTTGGGACAGGAAATGTTGACTTCCAGGGCCAACACCCCATCCACCCTGTCGAGGCGTTCACAAACTCTGGCGTACTCCTCCACACTGCTGCCAAGAACGTTCACGACTACCCTGGCTCCAGTGTCCCTTAGAAAGGGCATCTTGTCTGAAATGAAGATCTCCATTCCCACATTCTGAAGCCCGATAGAATTGAGCATCCCCGAGGGAGTCTCCACCACCCTGGGGGGCGGGTTGCCCTGCCTGGGTTCGGCGGATATCCCCTTGACCACGACAGCTCCAAGGCGTGAGATGTCGAAGTACCCTGAGGCCTCCTCACCGTAGCCGAAGGTGCCCGAAGCGGTCATGACAGGGTTGGGGAGCCGCAGACCTCTTCCCAGATCAACGCTGATATCAACGGAGCTCATGGTCCTTGCTCCATCATTGCCGATCTCAGAGTTCCAGGTTCCACATTCCACGTTCCAAGTGTACATCTCATTGACATGATTTTCCCTTCTCGCCGATACTCCGATACCCCGTTTCTCCGTTTCGTTCCGAAGGAACAGGCAGCGAAGAGCCCCCTACACTTCTCCAAAAGAATGTAGGGCTAGCTCGCTGCCATTAAAAACCGGCCCCTCGCGGCACACTCTCGCATAGTCGCCGGAGGCCAATTTGGCCGCGCACCCGGAACATACACCAAATCCGCATGCCATGCGGGCCTCAAGGGAATACTGGGCAGAAAGGCAACGGTGGGCGGCTAGATCCATA
>JALHUC010000237.1 GCA_022865845.1 bacterium
AACCGTAACCGCTTTCTATATCCTCGACGATGCTGTCTCCCAGGGAAGTTAATTGGAACTCACCTCCAAGGTACCACCCCTTTGCCCATGAGGGAGTTGAAAAAGGAATAAAACAAAGGGCCAGTAGGAAAATGACAGCAAATCTGCTTTTCATGGGATCCTCCTCAGGACAGTTTGAGAACAATGATTTACAGGGGAATCCGCGTGGGGAGCAATCATATATCGACAGAAACCACCCCCCAGGCGGCGTGATAATTATAGTTTACGGTGAGAATGCCGGTTGTCAAGAAACCGGCATCAATTACCCTGTGAACCTTATGTGTTTACAATTGGTCGGGAAGAGTCAGGTCTGGTTTATTGATTTAATGCGTTTTCTAATGGTGTCTTTTGAAAGTCCAGTGGCTTTGCTGGTCATGTAATAGGCCATGGAAATGGCTGTATGGTTGCCCCCGTATCTCTCCGGCTGCTTCCGGGCGTATGTATTCCACATTTCCTCTGTCGTGCTCCGTTGTGAATCACCCCACTTTGCACCATTGAGGACGATCCTTTCGCTTTGAGACATTTTAATCATTATCTCTTCGAGTGAATCAGGGATCTGGATCTCATCCTTCAGACTATCGGGGATCTCAATCACGGCCTGGTAGAGACGCTGGAAGGAATTAACTAAAAATTGAAGCACAATAGATGGGATCGCATGGCCTGAATTCCTGGAATAAAGCTCCTCAAAGGTTTTTCTCTGCCTTTTTAGCTCCTCGCTGCTGAGTTTTTCCCCCCACTCGTCTGATCTTGTTATGAGTCCATGCAGCCTGTAAAAGATGTGTTGCCTGATAATTGTAAAGTCGCCCTTGTCGTCGAAGTCAGTCACGAGCCACCTGGGGTAGAGGACCACCAGCAATTTAATAGCTTCCCAGTCGCCGGTCATGGCATTAATAAAGGTCTCTGGTATGCCGTGATTTCTTTCATTGAAAAACATCAATCGATCAAGATGTTTATCCCTCTCTTCCGTTTTGTCATTCCCTTTTCTAGTTTCACGAGATGCTTTAAGGTAAGCTGAATGGAGGTAGCACGTTGCTTCAATGATCTGCGTTAGTTCTCTTTCAAATATCAGTGACTTCTTTCCTGCGATCCCCCTGGCAATAGATATGAGTAGTTCCTCTTCAAGGAATAACCCGGAATTTTCTATATACGCGACGGCCGCCGCATAAACTTCATCTTCAGACATGGATTTAAGCTTTTTACGCCGGTATTCTTCATCCAGGTGTGGTACGGACGTCTCTGGTTGGCTTTTTACAACTTCAGTTTTCCTGTTCTTTTTTAGAAGGTCTTTGGATGTTGTTTTTGCGATTATTAAAAACCACTCGTGGGGTTGGAATTTACCATCAAAGGTGGATCTATTTTTCCAGGCTTTCAGGTAGGCGTTTTCGGTGATGTAATCAAGGTCATCATCACTGAAATCACCGGACACTTTCCTTGCAGCCTTGATGGAGGTCTCTTTTACCGCTTCCACATCATTTAAAAATATTTCGATCAAGTGTTTGGCCATATCCGCTTCCTGAAAGGGCCCAGGCCGTTCAGCCACCGGCTTTCGAGTGCAAAACGAGGGGCAAGGTTTTATTTAAGCAAACTATTCCGGTCTTAAATAGCACAACGACACCCAATAACAAAGAGCCCATGAGGCCTTTTTTATTTGGGTTCCCGCCTTCGCAAACGCCTCTCGCCCAGCTTCCGCCTACGCATTCAACTACGGCGTGACAAGTCGACGTGGAAAGCCAGCTTGGCAAGGGTTCCGGGTTCCTCTGGACACTGGACTCTGGACTCTGGACTGACCATCGCTCTTCCCGTTAGACATTGGACATTGGACGTTGGGCCGGTCTATTATGTCCCATGCGTTTTTCACCGTATAAAGTTTTTTTCCCAGCTCTCCTGATAATTACTGTTCTTTGCTGGCCGCCTGCCGCCGCAGCTGCTTCCGGTAACGTTCCCCTGGACAGCGATGTATACCGATCTCTTGATCTGCTCACTGCCAAAGGCCTGCTGCGATCCCACCTTGCCGGCACGAGGCCCATCACCTGGGCCGAAGTGCACAGGCTTGTGGAGGAGGCGAAGGAACGGTTAAAGGTACTGGAAGAGGCGAATCGTGAAGTAAATTCCGCAGCCAGGGTGGCCCTGAAGGGGCTCGAGAAGCTGATTTACGATCGCCTCATGGGATCGGCCAGGGTTGGATCAGGCCCCACTTATGCCGCGGTTCATGATCCGACCGTTAATATGGCCTACCTTGAGGGGGACCCTTCCTCCATCCCCGGCATCAAGGCTTCTCAGCACGCTCTGGTTTACAACAACGGTGGGATCGATCCTGATGAAGGAACCACCACCAGCGTTTCCGCCGAGGCGGAAGGAGCGCTGGGGCCGTTTCATCTTCAGCTTTATCCGCGCCTTACGACCGGGGAAGAGGATCGTGAGCTCCTGCACAGGGGAAGCCTCAGGGTAGGGGGTCTTGCAGGGCTGGAGCTGAATATCGCCAGGGAGAGCCTCTGGTGGGGCCAGGGGGTCCATGGAGGGTTGTACCTGACGAACAACGCATCACCACTGCCTATGGTCCACCTTTCAACGCCGCATCCGTCGATCCTTCCCTGGATTTTCAGGTATCTGGGACCCTTTCGGTTCGAACTGTTCGTAAGTGAGCTGGAAGAGGACAGGGCGGTCCCGGAACCTTACTTTATGGGGCTGAGGACCAATTTCAGGCCTTTTTATGCACTGGAGATCGGCCTCACTAACATGGTCATGACGGGCGGAGAGGGAAGACCGGAGGTCTCTTTTGGAGACCTGTTCGGCATTTTCTTCGGAGGGAACGACGTCGATGGAGACAAGTCAAACAATATCGCCGGCATCGATCTGCGCCTGAACCTGCCGGGCTGGCAGTTTTACCTGGAGTTCGGGGGTGAAGATGAAGCCGGGGGGCTGCCATCCAAACCTGCCGGGCTGGCAGGATTTTACTTCCCGGATCTGGCCGGGTCACTGGACCTTCGCGTCGAATACGCCGATCTCGCTTATACGGAGGAGATCGCAGGGGTTTGGTACCGACACAGCACCTACACAGACGGTTACACCTACGATGGGCGTATCCTGGGGCATCATGTGGGAGGAGGGGGCAGGGACCTGTTTGC
>JALHUC010000238.1 GCA_022865845.1 bacterium
ATCCGGGGGTCGGGATCCTGTTTTCCAACCCGGAGAACCAGCTTGTTACATCAATAGTGGAAGAAGATGTGGCGTTTGGTCTTGAAGTTCTTGGGGAACCCTCGGAAGTGATAGCCCAAAAAGTTGGTACAGTTCTGGAACGGCTGAAGATCATTCACTTGAGAAAGCGTATGCCCCACCTGATGTCCGGAGGGGAGCAGCAGATGACGGCTCTGGCAGGTGTGCTTGTACTGGACCCGGATATCCTGATACTGGATGAACCTACAACCTACCTTGACCCCTATGCCAGGGTTTCCGTGCTTGCGTCCATGCGGAAACTGGCCGATCAGGGCAAGATTATTATTTTGATCACCCACGATATGAAGGAAGCAGCAAATGCTGATAGGATAATACTTTTTGATAGCGGCCGTGCAGCCGGCCAGGGCACCCCGGAAGATGTTTTCTCTATGCCTGAACTCGGTGAACGGTATGGCATTTCCCCCCCATTTTTCATGAGCCTGGTTCTGGAAATGCGATCAGCCGGACTTAAGGTGGGGTGGCCATGTGCTCCGGGTTCTTTGGCCCGCACGATCGTTAACGGTATGAATGATCGTAAAGGATCCAGCTCAAAAGTCACAGGACGTCCCGTGGCAATTCATAACGGGGAACCGGCCCTGACCTTTGACGGAGTCTGCTTTAGTTACGGCCAGGATGCCCCGGGGGGGAGAGCGGTACTGAACGGTGTGAACTTTGCTGTTGAAAAAGGTACTGTGGCCCTTATCTGTGGTGCTAACGGATCAGGAAAGAGCACTCTATTGCAGATGTCCAACGGCCTCGTTGCGCCGGATGACGGAAAAGTTTTTTTGGGTGACCGGCAGCTTAAAAGCTGGAAGAAAAAACGAGGAGGTGTCACCGGCAGGGTAGGGCTCCTTTTCCAGAACCCGGAACGTCAGCTTTTTTCAGCTTCGGTTGCCGATGATATCGCATTTGGACCGCGGAACCTTGGGGTCAGCGCCAGTAAAATAGAGGGGAGAGTTCTGAAAGCAGCCAAATGGGTGGGCCTTCCAGAAACCTTGCTGAGCCGTCCAGTTTACACTTTGTCGGGAGGACAAATGAGAAGAGCGGCCGTGGCAGGTGTCCTGGCCATGGAGCCTGAAATTCTGGTTCTGGATGAACCTACTGACGGGTTGGATCCGGGTGGTGTAAGAGAGTTCATCGCCAGCACCAGACGGTACTGTGATGAAACCGGAACAGCCGTCTTTATTGCCACTCATGCGGTACCCGAACAGATCGTCTGTTTTGACCATCTCGGGCATTTAGCCGGAGGCATGATCCAGTCCTCCGGTCCGCCTGCCGGTGTCCTGACTGGTCCGGAGAGAACTCTACCAACACAGTTTCTGCCAGACCACCTTATTCTGAGGGAAGAAATGTTGGAGATGGGAGTAGCCCTTTCTGACACAATCCTCGATCCGGTCGTTGCCAGGAAAAAGCTTGTGGCTCTGGCGAAAGGAGAAATGTGAGAAAATAGAGTGTGAAAAACGGCCCAAATTAGCGTTTTTCTTGAACTTTTTCATGAACCATGTTAATTAATGCTTAATTAATCCAAATTCAAAATTCAAGAATCCAAATCGGTTAAGAGCAACTTTGAAAGGAGTGGGAGATGCAAACCAAAAAGATAACCCTGCATGATAGTGAGATACCAAAGGCCTGGTATAATGTCCTTCCTGACATGCCTAGCATGCCTGCGCCTCCGCTTAACCCCGGCACCGGTCAGCCTATAGGCCCCGAGGACCTCGCTCCTATTTTCCCTATGGGGCTCATCGCCCAGGAAGTCTCCCAGGATAGCTGGATCAACATACCGGCAGAGGTTCTCGACATATACAGCCTGTGGCGCCCAACACCGCTGTTTCGGGCCTACCATCTGGAGCAGGTCCTGGGAACACCAGCGAGGATCTACTATAAATATGAAGGTGTCAGCCCGGCTGGCAGTCACAAACCCAACACCTCCATCCCGCAGGCATATTATAATAAGCAGGAAGGTGTAAAACGCCTGGCTACAGAGACCGGTGCCGGCCAGTGGGGCAGCGCCCTGTCTCTCGCATGCAAGATGTTCGGCCTCGAATGCACTATCTACATGGTCAAGGTCAGTTATCAACAGAAACCCTATCGCCGCTCCATGATGCAGACCTGGGGTGGAGAAGTCATTCCCAGTCCGTCGGATAGGACCAACGCGGGACGGAATATGCTGATTAAAGACCCTGATTCACCGGGCAGCCTGGGTATGGCCATTAGTGAAGCGGTGGAGGATGCCGCCTCCAGGGACGATACCAAATATGCCCTCGGCAGTGTCCTTAACCATGTAATGACACATCAGTCGGTCATCGGGCTTGAGGTTAAGGAACAGCTTAAAAAGGTGGGAGAGAAACCAGACGTTCTTATAGCCTGCTGCGGCGGCGGTAGCAACTTTGCCGGTCTTGTTTTTCCCTTCATTCCAGAGAAATCGGCAGGTGAGAATATCAGGATGATAGCCGTGGAGCCAACTTCCTGCCCCACCCTGACCAAGGGTGTGTACGCTTACGATTTTGGGGATACCGCCCAGATGACACCTCTGATGCTTATGTATACGTTGGGCCATGATTTCGTTCCGCCAGGAATCCATGCGGGCGGGCTGCGCTACCATGCGGATTCACCTCTGGTAAGCCAGCTGCACAAAGAGGGGATCGTAGAAGCTGTAGCATATACCCAGAACCCCGTATTTGAGGCGGCAGTGACCTTTGCGCAGGTTGAGGGGATCATCCCCGCACCCGAATCTGCCCATGCTGTGAAAGCAGCTTTTGACGAGGCGCTCCGTTGCAAGGAAGAGGGTAAAGAAGAGGTCATCGTGTTCAACCTCAGTGGACACGGACACTTTGACATGGCGGCATACGACTCCTATCTGGCCGGCGATTTGGTGGATTATACCTATCCCGAGGAAAAAATCGCGGAGTCCCTCAAGAACCTGCCCCAGGTGAAATCGGAATAACGGATTATGGTAACCTGGTTCCGCAGACGGTCCATCCGCCCTGAAAGATCGGACAGCAAAAAGGTCACTGTTCCTGAGGGCCTGTGGATAAAGTGCAACAACTGTGCAGAGATCGTGTACAGCAAGGAGATCGACCGTAACCTCAAGGTCTGTCCCAAATGCGACTATCATTTCAGGATCACAGCCAGAGAACGCATCGAGCTTCTGGTTGATCCTGGGACCTTTACCGAATTCGACAGCCAGCTCCAGAGCGAAGACCCGCTTGGGTTCAAGGATTCACAGAAATACGTTGACCGCATAAAGACGGCCCGGAAGAAAACAGGACTCAACGATGCCGTGATCTCAGGAATTTGCACTCTGGATGGGGTCAAGGTTGTATTGTCCGTCTTCGATTTTTTCTTCATGGGTGGCAGCATGGGATCCGTTGTCGGCGAGAAAATTACTCGTGCAGCTGAAAAAGCGGTGGAGGAAAAATGCGGTTTGATCGTGATCTCTTCCTCTGGTGGCGCCAGGATGCAGGAGGGCGCCCTGTCCCTTATGCAGATGGCCAAGACCAGCGCTGCTCTCGCACGACTCAGGCGGGAGCGGCTACCCTTTATCTCGGTCCTTACTGATCCCACAACGGGGGGAGTTACGGCCAGCTTCGCCATGCTCGGTGATGTGAACCTTGCCGAACCCAAGGCCCTTATTGGGTTTGCCGGTCCTCGCGTTATCGAACAAACGATCCGACAGGCACTACCCGAAGGGTTCCAGAGGTCTGAATTTGTTCTTGAACACGGGATGATCGACCGTATTGTTAACCGTAAGGAACTGAAGAAAACCATCGTCAACCTCTTGAGGGCTTTCACCCTGAAGACTTTCACTGATCAATGACCTACGAGCTGGCCCTTTCCTATCTGGCCAGCCTGAACGAGTCCAGAATCAGACCTGGTCTTGGACGGATTAGAGAGGCCTTGAAGGCTCTCGGATCCCCCCATTTCAATTTCCCGCATGTACTGGTTGGAGGCACAAACGGTAAGGGTTCGGTGGTGTCCTTTATGGGCGCTGCCCTGAGCTGTGCCGGATATCGTGTCGGACTCTTCACCTCGCCACACCTCATCAAATTTGAAGAACGTATTGTGGTTGACAGCCATGCAGTGACTCGTGACGAGCTTCCTGGACTCCTCCAGGAAGTGAAGGATGTCGGGGTTGACATGACCTATTTTGAGTTCGCTACCGTTTTGGCCCTCCTCTATTTCGCTCGTCAGAAAGTTGATCTTGCCATTCTTGAGGTAGGTCTTGGTGGGCGCTGGGACGCAACCAACGTTACCAGCCCGGTGCTTTCGGTCATCACCTCAGTGGACTTGGATCACAAGAATTGGCTCGGCCATACTCTTGAGGATGTTGCCCGGGAAAAATCGGGGATCATGAGAAAGGGAAAATCTGTGGTAGTGGGTCCGGTGGGTCGTGCTGCGAGGGAAGTTATTCTTCAAGAAGCCGAAGCGGTCGGTGCCAGGGTGGTTCTGTTTGGCAGGGATTTCAGTGCAGATCGTGATATTAACGGTAGCAGCTTGCAATTTGAGGGTATGAAGTGGAGTATAAACAGGTTGGTTCCGGGACTCGCGGGGTTGTTTCAGCTGGATAATGCAGCTTGTGCCCTTGCTGCTCTCGAAGATCTGTCGGTATCGGGTTTTGAAATGGAGTATGAGAAGGTTGTCCTGGGAATTGAATCCACAAAATGGCCGGGTCGGTTCCAGGAGTTTGAAGGCTCACCGCCCATTATCGTGGACGCCGCCCACAACCCGGCAGGAGTGAAAGCCCTGGTCGGCTCTCTGGGCGATGAAAAAGAGGTCGTCTGGCTGATCTCCGCTTTGCGCGACAAGGACCTTGGAGCAATGGCCGAAGAGATGATCCGGTTGGGAAACCGTTTTGTTCTTGTCGCCCTGGACCATCCAAGAGGAAAAACCGTTCAGGAGCTAGAGGAAGGAATGCCGGAAGGTGCCGATATAGTAAAAGCTCCCACTGTGAAACAGGGCCTCGATACAGCAAGGAGCCTTGCAGGAGGCAAGGGGCGTATTGTAGTGGCGGGGTC
>JALHUC010000239.1 GCA_022865845.1 bacterium
CAGACCGGATATGAGAACCTGTGCCGTCTTCTGTCCGACCTTCACTGTCGGGAAGATTTCGATCTCCCCTCGGCCATCGCCCGGCATCGTGACGGGCTGTGCGTTCTCACTGACGACGCCAGAGTCTTGAGACATTTGAAAAAAGTTTCACCGGAAGATCTTTTCGTGGAGCTCTCGCCTGGGCACCAGATGCACCGCGCCCTGGCCCTGGCCCGCGACACAGGTCTTCCCCCTGTGGCCACCACCAGGGCCCTTCTCCTGAAGATGGAGGACCACGCCCTGCACCAGGTGCTCCGGGCCATTCATCTGAACACCAGGCTGTCTCGCTTGGCACCCGCAGACACCGCCGGTGAAAGAGATATCCTCCTCACCCCTGAGCGTATCACTGACCACTTTCCCCATTGTCCCGAGGCCGTGGAAAACACAATCCTGGTTTCGGATCACTGCCGAACCGACTGGAACTACTCCGGCTTTGTCTTTCCTTCCTTTGACGGAATGGGGGATGCAGAGGCTTATGAAACCCTTCGTCAAAGGGCACTTGCGGGAGCGGTGTGGCGCTATGGCCGGATCACCTCAAAACTGCAGCAGCGTTTTGACAAAGAGCTTGTCCTCATCCGGGATAAGGGCTTTGCCCACTACTTTCTGGTGGTGGAGGAACTGGCAAAGCGTTCAGAGCACACCTGTGGGCGGGGCAGCGCCGCAGCATCCCTGGTAGCCTACTGCCTCGGGATCACCCACGTTGATCCCATGAAGCACAACCTGTTTTTCGAACGATTCCTCAACGAGGGACGACTGGATCCACCGGACATTGACGTGGATTTCCCGTGGGACGAACGGGATGAGATCCTGGATTACGCCTTCGCCCGCTACGGATCCAGGCGTACCGCCATGGTGGCCAACCAGGTGAGTTTTCGTGCCCGTGGCGCGGTGCGTGAGGTCGCCAAGGTGTTCGGTATTCCCGCGGATGACATCAAGACCTTTACTCGTCGTCTTTCCGGATTCGGGCGGGCTGTAAAAACAGGGGACAGGGTCCACAACCACCCTCTTTTCTCCGGGGAGAAACTCGACGAGCGGTGGCAGGAGATCATAAACATAGCATCAAAACTCGACGGCCAGCTTCGCCACCTCTCCCTTCACTGCGGGGGGCTGATTGTGGTTCCTGACGAGATCCGGCGCTACGTGCCCGTACAGGTTTCTGCAAAGGGACTGCCTGTCATCCAGTGGGAGAAAGATCAAACCGAAAACGCCGGCCTGGTCAAGATCGACATCCTGGGGAACCGATCCCTGGCTGTCATCCGTGACGCTATAGCGGCGGTGAGAACCAATACCGGCACCGAGATCGACTACGCTCGTTTCAGGCCCCTCGAAGACGAAAACGCCCAGCTTCTCATCAGGGAGGGAAGGACCATGGGATGCTTCTATATAGAATCTCCAGCCACCCGCCAACTGCTGGCCCGAATGTGGGGTTCCGATCCCCATCCCCGAACAGGTGAATGCGACCTGTTCGAGCACCTGGTAATGGCCTCCTCCATCATCCGTCCAGCGGCAAATAATTACATCATGGAGTTCGTTGCCCGCATGCGCGGCAAGCCATGGAGATCTCTTCATCCCCTTCTGGACGAGGTCCTGACCGAGACTTACGGCATCGCCGTTTACCAGGAACAGATCACACAAATGGCCATGGTGCTTGCCGGATTTTCCGCCTTCGAGGGGGACCAACTGCGGAAGGTGATCACCAAAAAACATCAGCACAAGAAACTCGAGGATTACAAAAACCGGTTCACGGAAGGTGCTGCCAGCAGAAATATCGACACAGAGACGACGTCTCTGTGCTGGGACCAGATCCTGTCCTTTTCCGGATACTCCTTCTGCAAACCCCACTCCGCGTCCTATGCTCTGGTCAGCTGCAAGGCGGCCTGGCTCAAGGCAAACTATCCAGCTGAATTCATGGCAGCGGTGGTCTCCAACCAGGGGGGGTTTTATTCTGCCTTCGCCTACCTGACGGAGGCCAGGCGCATGGGGATCAGGGTGCTGCCTCCTGACATTAACGAGAGCCGTCGGTATTACACCGGGCATAGGAAGGAGATACGGATCGGCTATATGCAGATCCAGGGGTTATCAAACAGGTGCTGCGAAGCTCTACTTCATGAGCGGGACAAAAATGGGGCATATTCCAGTTTCACTGACTTTCTGAACCGCACCCGGCTTGACCAGTCTGACGTCCGCCTCATTATTCGGGCCGGATGTTTTGACTCCATTGAAGGCCTCGCGCGGCGGCCAGCGCTCCAGTGGGAACTTCTGGCGGCCCATCGGCAAAGGGAAACAGGTGGGACTCTTTGCCTTTTCAATGACGGACCGGTAAACCTTCCCGAGACCCTCCCCTATGATGAAAAAACGGTTCTGAATCAGGAGCTCGACACTCTGGGCATGCTGGCCTCCCGCCATCCCCTTACCTTGTACAGGGAGGTTCTGAGCCGCGTGAACACAGTTTCCGCGGATGAGATAGGAGCGCACGTGGGGAAAACAGTTACCATGGCAGGATGGTGGATCACAGGCAAACCTGTAAGCACAAAGCACGGGGAGCCCATGGAATTTGTCACTTTCGAAGACACCACAGCTACCTTCGAAACCACATTTTTCCCCCGAGCTTATGCCCGCTTTTGCCGGAAGCTCACCCGCCACCGACCTTACCTGCTTCGGGGAAAGGTGGAGGAGGAGTTCGGCGTGGCAACGCTCAATGTCCAGTGGATGGGAACGGTAGACAGTGCGGAGGGCGGAGGGCGAAGGGCGAAGGAAACCTCTCGACTTGCTGACTGAGCGACCGAGCGACTTGGCGAAGGAGTTTGGGG
>JALHUC010000240.1 GCA_022865845.1 bacterium
GAAGCGGTGTACAGCTATGCTACGGCCTATGAGCTGATGGTAGCCTCCGGTTTTGTTTCCCATGGCGGGGAAAGTATCTTGACTGAGGCTAAGTATGTCCGGGATTTTGACCCGGACCAGGCGCCGTCGCTGTTGTTTGTAAAAGAGAAACCGGAAGGGTATATCAGCACATACTAAAGACAGCCCAAAGCCCAAAGACCAAAGGCCAAAGCAAAGTCTGGTAAGATTCTTTCTCCTTTTCCTGATAAATCCCGATACTGGTGGGGACATTGGTTAACATAGTTACCGGGTTCTTCCTCCTTGGGCGTTGGGCTTTGGACTTTGGGCTCGCTGTGCTCCTTACGGCAGCACGGTCGGGACCATCATCATCCCTCTCGACTTCACGCTCAGTGAGAACTGCTTGCCCAGTGATCCTTTAAGCCGGTTCAACGCGGCGAAGGCCTCGTCCGCTTCATCGAAAAGCCCCAGTTCCCCGAAAACATTTCCGTCGGCGTCGGTGATAAGCCTGGGAGTAACCCCGGCATCGGCAGCTTTTTCGAGGAGGAGACAAACCTGATCCCCGTACAGGGGAAGGGTCCGCACGGAATACTTCAGCCCCTCCCTCATGGCCGGCATACGGCTCAGCATTACGTCGACGACCAGTCGGGGCGGTGATGGAAGGGTGAACACCTCGAACTCAACGGGGCGGGCCGGGATAATTGTGAGGTGCTGCCCTCCCTCGCATTCATCGAAGATGTCGACACCGGAAATAAGCTTACTTTTCGTGAAAAGGTCCCCGGTGGGAAGGAAACCTTCACTCTTGGTCTTTGAACCCGGCAGACGTATGGCCATTCCCATGGGGTAGAATTCGGTCTCCACCTTCATGCGGGGGAGGTCCTCTCCACTGTCTGGTTGCGGCGAACGAAACTCCAGAACGATCCGTTCAAAATTATGATGATCCCCCCACCGGATCTGTTCGAGGGTGTACCCCGTTCCGGTCCCGCCTGTGTACTGCAGGTTTGAGGCGAATCGGTTGCTCTTGGTGACTGGAAGGGGGCTGCTTGAGTGGGCCGGTGTGATTCCCAGGGCCAGAATGCAGGCGGAGGTAAAGACACTGATAATCCATTTTATCATCGGTTTTCTCCATGCGGTTTTGATTCTTCACTAATTGGATTGAATATACCATGGATAAGAACGACTTCAAGGTTCCCTGTGACGTTCCAAAAAAACGTTAAAACATAGTTAAATGGAGATCGTATTGGATAACGAGAACACAGTGAAATCCAGACTTGGAACCAATCGAAGGTTGGGGTCATTCAGGGCCCAGACGCGAAAACAAGGATAAACACCAGTTTCGGAAACACGATCTATGTTAACAGGAATAAAGGGGATACAGGGGATTGGAAGAGCTTGTAACGGTGCAATCATACCGTTGGCGTGACAGGCTGTGTATCGGAGTATGGGTGAGAGCAATAGCGACCGCAGAAGATCATATGGGGTGGTGATTGACAACCATCTCCCTGAACATTGAACATTGGACTGCCCTGTTTCCCATCCCTTTCATCCCCTTCATCCCTGTAAGAGACGCAATTGGACTTTGGACTTTGGGCTTTGGTCCTTGGGCTGGTGTTCCAACGGACTTCCCCTCCAGCCTTCAGGTGTGCTACCTAGATGCTGTGGAGATATTTATCACCTTCATTTGCGTCGTGTCTTTTTTATGGTGGGCGGAGCTCGCCCTTGAGTGGTGGATAGCCGCCAGGGTGGGGCTGGACCTCGCCGATCTGCCCGAGCCGTCCGCCAATGTGAGTCTTTCAGTTGTCGTTCCAGCCCGCAACGAGGAAAAGAATATCGAACAGGCTCTGGGGAGTCTCCTTAAGGCCCTTCCAGGGGGCGGGGAGGTGATCCTCGTCAACGACAGATCAACGGATGAAACCGGGCTGATCGCTCACCGCCTCGCAAGCCAGGATGCCAGGCTTAAGGTAATGAACATTACCGCTGTACCCGAGGGGTGGCTGGGGAAGACCCACGCCATGCAGGCGGGTTACGGTGTGACCACCGGAGAGTTCATACTTTTCACCGATGCAGATGTCGTGTTCCAGCCGGACTGCCTGGCGCGGGCAGTCCAGCTCTGCCGAAGTGAGAGGATAGACCACCTGGTGGCCACACCCCTTATGGTCACAAAGGGTTTCTGGGAACGGGCTTTTGTATTATATTTTGCCATCTTGCTCATGTCCCGGTTCAGGATCTGGAGGGCATCCATCCAGGGTTCAAACTTTTTTGCCGGTATAGGGGCCTTCAACCTGGTCAGGCGAACAGCCTATGAAAAAGCCGGTACCCATTCGGCCATCAAGGGAGAGGTGGTGGACGATCTTCTCCTGGGTCGGCTTATCAAGAGGTCAGGGGGGAAACAGCACGTGGTCTCCGGGGAGCGCTGCCTGCAGGTCAGGTGGCACGAAGGGTTAGGGGGCCTCATAAAAGGCCTGGAGAAGAACGCTTTCGCGGGCTTCGATTACAGTTCGGTCCATACGGTGACCGGCTGCATTGCCCTGATACTGATAACCGTATTGCCAGGACTTTTACCCTTCCTTCGTGTGATCCTTCCGGACAGCGGGATCAACATCCCTTCAGTCGCAGCCGGTGCGGGGGTATGGGTTTCCTTCGCTTTCCTTTATGCCCTGGCTTCTCGAGGTATGGGGGTCAGCAGATTCTATTTTCTTACCTTCCCTGTCGGCACGGTTCTCCTCGTGGGGACCATCATCCGTTCC
>JALHUC010000241.1 GCA_022865845.1 bacterium
GCTCCGGATCTTTTTAACGATCTGCTCGGCAATGATCGAGCTTCTCTTCTTAAAAACGGAATTTGAAAGTTTAGCGAAGGCCACGCTGCAGATCCTTTCTTTGACCAATTGCCTTACCGGTTTTACCGGTATGACCAATTCCCCATTTTTACCGACTCACTCTCTGCCTGTCAACTATAAAATGGATGCCCATGGGGGGCCAAAGGTGTCACCGGGTTGCTCACACAAGGAGTTACGAGGATTGGATCTGACCAGCATTGCACTCCGGGGAAAGTGATGAAGCTGCTGCTTTAACTCTCCTCTTTTAGTCTCTTTTGACAATCCGTGAGATACCTATTTGATGTACCGCACCTTCCGGAAGATCTCTTCCATCACCGGCCCCTTCTTCTGGTCAAACCCGGCCCTGTTTCTCTCGAACAGGTTGTTTCCCTTTGTGTCGATGGAAATGATGAGGGGGCCAAAGCTCTTCACCCTGCAGACCCAGAGCGACTCGGGCATGCCCAGGTCCTGCCACTCGACCCTCTCGATCTCTTCGATCTGTGTGGCCGCAAGGACAGCGCAGCCGCCGGGGAATACAGCGTGCAGAGCCTTGTGCCGACGGCACCCTTCCACCGTTTCCGGACCCATGCCGCCCTTGCCCACGATCAGCTTGACGCCGGTTTTTTCGATGAACTGCCTTTCGTAGGACTCCATCCTCATGCTGGTCGTGGGGCCTATTGATACCATTTCCCACCCTTCGCCAGCCTTCCTCACGATGGGTCCGGCATGAAAGATAGCCATCCCCGACAGGTCCACCGGCAGGTCCATCCCATACTCGATGAGACGACGGTGTCCGACATCACGGCAGGTGACCAGGGTTCCGTCCAGGTAGACGATGTCGCCGGCTGTTAATGATTCAATATCCTCGTTCCTGATGGGTGTTTTCAGAGTTCTTTTCACAGCGCGGCCCCTTTGTGGCTGAGAATCTCGTAGGTCATGTCCCCGTCAATGCGGATGGTCCCTCTCCGGTGGGACCAGCAGCCCACCGAAACAGCCACTGCGATGGTGGAGGGGTGTCTAGCGGAAGATTCAATATGAACCCCCATGACCGAGGAGGCGCCAGTGAGCCCCTGCGGACCGATCCCGACCTCGTTGAGCCCCTTTTCCAGGAGGATCTCCATCTCGGCGGCTTTGGGGTGTGGGTGGCGCGTTCCGATGGGGCGAAGGATAGCCTTTTTCGATAAAACGGCCGCAGTTTCCACGGCGGTCGACACACCGACCCCTACCAGCAGGGGAGGGCAGGCGTTGACCCCGTAGGAGGTGATAACGTCGAAAACGAACTGGACGACCCCCTCGTAACCTGCGGCAGGCATGAGCACTTTGGCCGCCCCCGGGAGGGTACAGCCGCCCCCGGCCATATAGACGTCTATCTCCGCGCTCTTTTGACCGGGGATGATATCCCAATCGATCCACGGGACGCGGACCCCGGTGTTGTCCCCGGTGTTTTTTTCTTCGAAGGTCTCCACCGCGTTGTGACGAAGTGGAGAAACACGTGTGGCCTCACGCACAGCCTCGTCAAAAACATCCCTGAGGCTTCCCAGCAGGGGGAACTCAGACCCTGCCCTCACGAAAAACTGGATGACACCCGTATCCTGGCAGGAGGGCCGATCAAGTTCTTGCGCCATTTCCTGGTTTCGAAACATGGCATCGTAAACCGTTCTGGCAAGGGGGCTGTCCTCCTTTAACCTCAACTGTTCGAGTTTGCCGTAAACGTCGTCGGGGAGACGCTTGGCGACTAAAGAGATGAACCGGGTCATGGTATCTGTCAGGGATCGTTTCTTTTGGTTGTTTTCCACGTGCTGTTCTCCTTGCAGGCCCCGGAAAGGGCCTGGTCCATGAACCACTGGAAAGTGGTCTTCAGTGTGCATGGCCTCAACCATTTACTCTACGGTTCGGGTCGGGAGGTCCTTGGGCGCGAACCGCATGGCGCGGTTCCAGGTTCCGGCCCTGGATGGGCCGCTGTCAGGGACTAAAAAGGGAGCGGATGAGGTTTATGAGGTCCGATTTTACCTCAAAACCTACGCCGGGGACCTCGGGCAGGTTGATCATCCCATCGACTACCGGCGTGTCATCGGCAAACCCACCGAAGGGAGCGAACACTTCCGGGTAGGATTCATTGCCACCCAGACCGAGGCCGGCGGCGATGTTCAGGGCAAACTGGTGGCCGCCGTGGGGGATGCACCGTTCGCGGGACCACCCCATCTCGTCGAGCACCTCGAGCATCCGAAGATACTCCACGAGGCCGTAGGACAGGACCGGGTCCATCTGCAGAATGTCCTTTTCCTTACGGAGCCCCCCGTGGCGCAAGAGGTTTCTCATGTCCTGCATGGAAAAAAGGTTCTCACCGGTAGCGAGGGCACCCGGATACTGGGCCGCCAGGTCGGCGTGCAGCTGGTAGTCCAGGGGGTCACCGGGCTCCTCGTACCAACGCAGGCCGAACGGGGCCAGGGCCTCGCCATACTCCACCGCTGCCTCCAGGTTGAAACGGCCGTTGGCATCCACTGCAAGCCGGTTACCGTCCGAAACCAGGGTGAGGACCTCCTCGATCCTTCTCAGGTCATCTGACAGGGGTGCCCCGCCGATCTTCATTTTCACCACCCGGTAGCCCCCATCCAGGTATCGGTTCATCTCGGCACGCAGCTCCTGAGTATCCTTCCCCGGGTAGTAATAGCCACCCGCGGCGTAGACGAACACCCGGCTCGCAGCGAGGCCATTGTTATAGCGATCTGCGAGAAGGCGATAAAGGGGCTTTTGCTCTATCTTGGCCACGGCGTCCCAGATAGCCATATCTATGACGCCCACCGCCACAGAACGCTCTCCGTGACCCCCCGGCTTCTCGTTGGCCATCATGATGTCCCAGAGGCGGAAGGGGTCGAGGTTGTCATGTACCTCGGACACGTAGGTCGAAGGGTCGGCCTCGAGCACCCTTGGAATGAACCGTTCCCGAAGCAAAGCCCCCTGGGCGTAACGTCCGTTGGAGTTGAAGCCGTATCCCACCACCGGTTTGCCGTCCCGGATCACATCGGTGACCACGGCTGCCACCGACACCGTCATCTTGCTGAAGTCAATGTAGGCGTTCCGAATGCTTGAGGCGATGGACGCTGTGCGCTCCTGAATGTCGACAATTTTCAAAGGTTCTCTCCCTTTAGCTGTCGATTAGCGGCAGCCCCTGACCGGGGCGCCGGGGCATCAGCTTCCTAATGCGGTGATCACAGCCTCCGTCACCTCACCGGTTTTGGCCGTCCCGCCCAGATCCGGGGTCAAGACCTTCCCCTCTCCGGTCACCTTCTCGATGGCGCCCATGAGACGCGCCCCGGCTTCAGCCTCTCCCAGGAACTCCAGCATCATGACCGCCGCCCAGAACGACCCGATGGGGTTGGCGAGTTCCTTGCCCTCGATGTCCGGGGCCGAACCGTGCACCGGCTCGAACATGGAGGGGAACTGCCGCTCAGGGTTCAGGTTGGCGGAGGGAGCAATAGCGATGCTCCCGGCCACCGCAGGACCCAGGTCGCTGAGGATATCGCCAAACAGGTTGCTCCCCACGACCACGTCGAACCAGTCCGGGTGCTGCACAAATTGGGCGCACAGGATGTCGATGTGGAACTGGTCGGTGCTGATGTCAGGATACTCCGCCTTTATGAGGGCGAAACGCTCGTCCCAGAAGGGGAAAGTGTGAACGATCCCGTTGGATTTGGTGGCCGAGGTGAGATGCTTGCGCGGCCTTGTGCGGGCCAGTTCGAAAGCATAGCGAAGGATCCGGTCCACTCCGTGGCGGGAGAAGACAGAAAGCTGGTTCGCCGACTCCATGTCGGTTCCTCTGTACATTCTTCCACCGATCTCCGAGTACTCCCCTTCATTGTTCTCGCGCACGACGACGAAGTCGATGTCCTTGGCCGTGCGGCCTGCCAGGGGAGAGTGGATCCCGGGCAAGAGCTTGACCGGGCGAAGGCTCACATACTGATGAAATTCTCTCCTGATGGGGATCAGAAGCTCCCAGAGAGACACGTGGTCCAGGACCCCCGGATACCCTACCGCACCCAGATAGATGGCTTCACACTCCGACAGCCGGTCGAGGCCGTCCTCGGGCATCATTCGGCCGTGTTCGGCGCGGTATTGGCAAGAGTACGGGAACTCTTCGTATTGTAGACCGAAGCCTTGCTGCGCCGCCAGGACATTGAGGACTTTTACCCCCTCGGGGATCACCTCCCGGCCTATGCCGTCTCCAGGTACGAGGTTAATGCGGTAGCTGCTGCTCATGTCGAATCGTCCTTCCGTTCAAGGCCAGGCTGACCGCGCCCGGCTCAGTTTAAAAGAAAACCCCGGTGGGCAGAGGTACATAAAGAAGCTTCGCAAAGATCAGATAGAAGAAGGTCACCTCTACCAGAACAACGCACAGCCATTTACCAGCGAGGGCTGGCGTGATCTTCCGGTGTGAAGAAGCCAGGTAGCAGGTCAACACCCAGAAGCCAGCCACGCTGGAAACGAAGAACCCTCCGTAGGGAATAGCCATTACCCAGGAAAAGAGGATGGCGCCGGTGCCGATGATCTTGCCCCGGTCTCCCTCCGCGAAGATCGACCGGCGGTGCGGGCGCACCAGGCCTTTGACAACGAGGGCCGCAGAGAACGCCCCGAAGAGAAACATGATCGCTTGGGGGAACATGATGCTCAGGTGTCCCACATCTCCCCGGCCATACCAGAAAACTCCCACCATGACCAGGCCGAGGATGCCGGCAAAAAGATCGGTATTGGCGCGCCGTGTCATTCAACGTCCTCCTCATCCTCGAGCAATTCGGCTGGACCCTTCTTGAACTTCCTGAACCCCGCCGACAGGTAGGGAGAGGAGAAGGAGAGCACCATAAGGACAATAATGATCTGGGAAAGACGGTTCTGGAACAGCATCACCCACGGGTGCTCCAGGGAAGTACCCCGGAGGATGGACTGGACGAAACCCACCTCCGCAATGCCCCCCAGGATCAGGCCGAGGACAATGGCCGGCGATTCCACTTCCAGTTCCCGCAGGATGAAACCAATTGTGCCCAGAAGGAGCATGATGACCACATCGGAAAAGCTGTTGCGCAGTGCATAGGTACCCAGGATGGTGACCAGGGCAATGGAGGGGACCAGAAAGTAGTGTGGTGTCTTAACGATCACCTTGTAGATGAGCCTTCCCCCCAGCATGCCCACGGGAACCATGAGCACGGCCGCGACACCCATGGAAAGGATGAATGCGTAGGTGAGGTCACCGCTCACGGTAAACAGGTCCAGGCCGGGACGCAGGCCGTGCATCAGCATCACACCCAGAATGACCGCGTCGGGTGGCGCCCCCGGGATTCCCAGGGTGAGCAGCGGCACCATGCTTCCGGCCACCGTGACGTTGTTGCTCGACTCTGAAGCCACCAGCCCCTCTACGGTCCCCTTGCCGAAGAGCTCGGGATGTTTGGAAGCCCGTTTGGCCTCGTTGTAGGCCACCAGGTTGGCAATGCTGCCTCCGGCACCGGGGATAATTGCCACGATCTCGCCGATGATGCACGAGCGCACGAGGTTCACGGGCATGGAGAACACCGTGCGGACCGCGTTGAAAAAGGTGCCGCGCTCCTTCGAATCCATGGTGACTTCGGCCAGAGCTGCCCGGCCTTGGGCCGCCATGTTGAACAGTTCCGGGATAACGAAGAACCCGATGAGCGCCACGATCATCTCCACACCGCCCTGGAGTACCGGCATCCCGAAGGTGAAGCGGTTCTCACCGCCGATAGGCGCCACACCCACCGAGGCCAGCATCATGCCGAACGATCCCCCCAGGAACCCCTTGAGGGTCGAGCCCGGAGAGAGGCTGGCGATGAGTGTGAGCCCCAGCATCGCCACCCAGAAGTACTCTGCCGACCCGAACTTTATGGAAAGGCGTGCCAGCGGTGGCGAGAGGAGCAGCAGGAAGAACACGCCCGCAAGCCCGCCAACAGCTGAAGAGATGGTCGCAATGCTGATCGCTTCCACGGCCCGTCCATCCTTCGCCATAGGGTAGCCTTCGAAAGCTGTGGCGATGGAGGAGGGAGTTCCCGGCGTGTTGACGAGGATGGCCGCGAAGGACCCCCCGTAGATGGCCCCCATGTAGACGGCGCCTAACGCCACCAGCCCTTGCAGCGGCGGCAGTTTGAAGGTAAACGGCAGCAGTACCGCGAGGGCCATGGCGGCCGTGAGCCCCGGCATAGCGCCCACGAAAAGGCCCGCCGTCACTCCCCCAAGGATGAGGAGAAAAACGAACGGGTCCATCAAATCCGTGGCTACTTTCCAGAAAAGCTCCATACGATCTCCTGATACCTCTCGCGGCTGCTGCCTTAAACCTGGGTGGTTACTTATTCTGCTCTTCGAGGATGTCGTTGATCACGTCACTGTAGGCTTTGCCCATCTGCTCCACCAGCGCATCGCCATCAGCTCCGGTTGCGTAAGTCATGACAAACCCCATGGGAAGCTGCCTCTCGGCGATCTTTTTGTTCGCCGCGGTGAAGGCCTCAGCCAGCTTGTCGATGACTGCCTTGGGTGTTCCCTTGGGGGCAGCCACGCCGCGGAAGGCGCCTCCCACGATGTCGTAACCCTGCTCCTTGAAGGTGGGGGCATCGGGCAATGCGGGTACGCGCTCCTCAGAAGCCACAGCCAGAACCCTGACCTTGTCTCCCTGCTGCACAGGAAGCATGGAGTAGTTCATAAGGGCGCTGAGGTGTCCGCCGAGGATGGCCGGTACGAGGGGGCCCGTCCCCGTGTGGGGGATGTAGGTCAGCTCGATGCCCGCCTCACGCTCCAGGCGCAGGAGTTCGAGGTGGTTGGCGCTGAAGGTGCCGCTGCCGCCCACGGTGATGACCTTGGGGTTAGCTTTGGCATAGTCGATGAAATCCTTCAGGGTCTTGAAGGGGCTGTCCGCGCGGACGATGAGGGCGTTGGGAGTGAAGTGGAACCACATGACCACAGCGAAACCGTCCGTTTCGTAGCCCGAGTTCTTCCGAAGCAGGGGCCCACCGATGATGTGGGGGATGTTGACACCGATCACCTGGTAGCCGTCGGGTTTTGCGGTACGCTGGAACTCGCTCCACGCTACCGCCCCGCCGCCGCCGGGCTTGTGGTTCACGGTCACCCCCACGCCCAGGATTTCTTCAAGAATCGGCTCTTGAAAACGCGCCGTGATGTCCGACTCCCCACCGGGATTAAAGGGGATCGTGTAGGTGATGGGCTTTTCGGGGTACTCGGCAAAGACAATGCCGGCACTGAGGATGAACATGGTCGAGATCACTAAAATTATTGCTCGTTTCATGGAACTTCCTCCTTTGGAAAAGGGCCAAACTGAAATTGACGCTGACATAATGCCCACGTCTTCAGTGGCCAAGGATATAATAGCAATAGCAAGCGACATGCCACACACTTACCATAGAATAGCCTGCTGTAAACAAATGATTTTCATTCAAGGGGGCAGGAAAGCCTAATATAATTTTACCGCCACTGTAACGCAACGTTGCGTTACAGTGCAACACTCCGTTCTGGCAGCCCGCTTTTTTGAGGCGGCGCCAGAGAGCGACCCGGTGGATCCCGAGGATCCGGGCCGCCCTGCTCAGGCTCCCACTGGACTGATGGACGCCCGACGAATCTCTTCCGTCGTGCTCCGGGTGTGGGACGGGGCGCTGGCCGGTCTCCAGGAGACGCCCGGCAGTGTGAACGCGTCCCAACTGCCCCGGCGACGATAGCGCTATTTCACCGGCCACAATACGAGGCCGGTTTCATCATCAAACTCGCGCCTGAAAGGTTCACCTTCCAGCTCTTTGATGTGGTATTCCGCGGCGAAGATCCTCGTGCCGGGCATCAGGTGGCCGCCAAAACAGTTGCCCTGATCGTCGGACAGGATGGCATGGGCATGGACAAAGATCTCACCGTCCCTGAGGGAAATGTTGCCCGTACAAGAGACGATCTCAAGGCCTTTTTCCAGGTTAACGCAATCCATGTATTCACGATCATCCTGCTTGTAATATCCGAGGACAGCGGAGGATACAGCACCTATCGCCGACATCCAGCCGAACTTCACATTCTCGTTTTGGCAGACCGCTGTCAGCGACCCGAGAAGGTCGCCGCCGAAGGGAAGCCTGCCGATGAGCACTCTACCCTTATTTACCCGCAACTTTCTTACTCCTTGTCGTGGTTATCAGGTTCAGTCCTCGATCCTGCCCCGGCTCCACCGACCTGACCGAACCTGAAACCGCCGGCAGTTCTCCGGCACCCCGTGTGCAGGGAAAGCAGGGCTGGCGGCAAGCCCTTGGAAAAGACATAATCTCACAGGACAACGCTTCTGGCACGACGATAATCCGGCACCCACGGCCTGTTTCGCAACCCGGGCTTAATATGGTCGCACTCCAGGAGTCTGTGCAGGGTTCTCCGACAGACTCCTGGTCCCTGGTGCCTGGCTCCCAGGCACAAAGTACTAAACTCTAGGTACCTGATTCCGTGTTTCCCCTTTCTACTTGTTACATTCTACTTTCTACTTTCTACTTTGACAGGGTCGCAAAAAGTCCATTATTGGCTTTTTGCTCCTCGGAAAGTGAAAAGTGTCATTTTCACTTTCCTTACAAATCAATGACTTACA
>JALHUC010000242.1 GCA_022865845.1 bacterium
GAAGCAGCCATTCGGCGACGAAGATGATGACGAACGGTACGATCATGATGCCGATGGCCGTCATGATCCCTTCCTTACCAAACAACTCCGGTTGATAGGCCTCTCGCAGGCCGGCCAGCGACTTGGAGATCATCTGGCCGCCGATAACGACGTTCCAGCGCATGGCGAAGACCTGGATGAGAAGGAGGGTCGCCGCGGTAAAGGACAGTGTGTTGGCCACCTTATCCCCCATGTTCTTTTTCATAAGGACGATGACCATGAGAAGGATAAAAGGTATGAGAACCCCGACGATCATCTGAATACCCAGGAAGGAGAAGGCCAGCGGTCCGAACAGGAGCTGACCGATGATCTCCCACTCTTCGGCCTTCTCGTAGGACAGGGTCACCAGTTCGAGAATCTCGAGGGACGCTGTGATCATCAGGAACATCCACAGCCAGCCGCACATCGTATCGATGCAGGCCCTGTCGATGATAAGCCCCTTGAGCTTCATGGCCACCTGGTACATGACGATGAGGGCTGCGATCCCGGACACGACCGCAGAGAAGATAAAGATGATGGGCATGAGCGGTGTTGACCACCACGGGTTTGATTTCAGAGCGCCGAAAAGGAAGCCGACGTAACCGTGGAGGAGAAATGCCCCCGGGATACCGATGGCCGCGAGGAACTTGACCATCTTTCGGTCGATCGCCTGTGCTTTCTCCGAGGTGTCGTAGACCCCCAGGGCAAGGAGCTTGTAGATGGTTTGTTTCAGCCCCCTCGACTGCCTGGCGTAGGAAATGATGTCCTTGCGGAAAACCAGCCACACCTCAAAAAGGAGGATGATCATGTAGCCGCTGTAAAAATACCCGAACCCGGCCATGGCCGAGGTGGGGTTGGGGGTGATCATGACGTTTATGCCCCGGAAAGGGTGCCCCAGGTGAAGCAGAAGGGGCCATGTCGCCACCAGAAGGAACGCCAGGGAGGCCATGAGAGCGAACCGTGCCACCGGTTTTAAGGCCTCAATATCGAAAACATGATAGAGGGAAGACACGACAAAGGCGCCTGCAACGAGCCCTGTAATATAGGGGTAAAGAACGATCATCAACGTCCAGTTAATGTGGAGGTCGTTGGGAAATACATAACCGATAGTCTCCAGCATCACCTGATCTCCTTATCCAGTCCGATATAGTAACATTTGGGTTTGGTGAGCAGCTGTGGCTGGAGGACGCCGGTCCTCTCCTCCTCGATGAGGTGCCTGACAGGATCGTAGCGGTCTTTCATATCTCCGAACATCCTGGTCCCGGTGGGACAGGCTTGTACACAGGCCGGTTTCAGACCCTTGGATGTCCTGTGGTAACACCAGGTGCACTTGTCGGCAGTATGCGTGAGGGGGTTGATAAACCTGCTCGCGTAGGGACAGGCCTGGACGCAGTAGCTGCATCCCATGCAGCGGTCCCCATCCACAAGGATAAGACCGTCCGGCGTTTTGTAGGAGGCACCGAAGGGACAGACCTGAACACAGGGCGTCTGCTCACAGTGGTTGCACATCTTGGGCACGAAATAGGCCTTGGACACACCCTCGACCCCCGCGGTGGTGGCGGGAAAACCGTAGAGGCCGCCTTCGGGAGAGTCTATCCTGGCGTGCTCCTCCTCGCCCTTCTGGTAACGCTCCACCCAGGTCCTGTAGAATCCGGTGGGAACATCATTTTCCATCTTGCACGCCCGCACGCAGGAACCGCAGCCGATACACTTGTGCAGGTTGATGATGTAGGAATAGTAATGTTCGTAGGGGTTGTAACCCGTCCGTACCGGTTCGGGCTGCAGCTTGGTCGACGCCAATGCCTGTTTGATCTTACCCGGCACGACCGCTGACAGAACAGACGACAGAACCCCCAGGATGGAAACTCCCATGGCAGCCCTGAGAAAACCCCTTCTGCTGATATCTTTCATACCCGCTCCTCTATCTGGGATCACTATTTTCTCCTTGATCGGCTCCATCGCTACATCTCCGGATCGTGGGGATCGTGGCATTCGAGGCATACGTCAGGACCCAGCTCCATGTCCCGCTCCTCAAGGTGCTCGACCACTACGATCGTGGTGTAATCATCCGGTTTGGCCAGCTGGTAATCGTGGCACTTGATACACAGCTCCTGGGCCGAATGGATCTCCATCTCCGCTGTCTTGTCATAGCTGCCGGGATCCTCGAGGAACTTCTCGATACTGTCGAACTCCACGTGGGACCTCAGCGCTGCGTGGCACGTCTCGCAGTTGATCACCCTGTGAGGCGTCTCAAGGATGGTCTCTACCTTTTCCTCGTGACAGAAACCACACGATTCGTAACCGTTACCATGCCTTGGGACGCGTATATTCATCTGCTCCTGGAGATTGTCACCCCGATAGTGCCCGTACTTCCCAAAACTGTCGGGCACGAGGAAACCCCTCCCAAGCAGGTATCCCACGGCAACAATGACCAAGATGAGAATGGCGCGCCACAGATGTTTGGTGTGCTCCATCTTTTCACCTTCCGTTCGGGTTCAAAGGTTAAGGTTCAAACTTGTTTCAATTATCGTGCTCAACTTTATCTTCCCCACTATCTTCAAACGATGGCTGATCGTCCAGTCTGTCAGGCGCGAAAAGCCAATTGATAAAATTTTTGTCACCGAATCGCCCTGCGCCCTGTTCCGGGGTAGGCTCTCCATGGAGATTTTCCCCTGAGAACAACCATCCGAGGAACCCGCTTTCGCCAAATCTTCCTTTGTCCTTTGATACTTCAGGTTCCATCTCGAACCTCTCGCCGGATATGAGCCACCCGGTAAACCCTGACTTTCCGAAACGGGATTCATTTTCCGGGACCTGATCACCCTCTTCGAGGGTTTCCGTCGACAAAAGCCACCCCAGGAAACCTCCCTCACCGAACCTGCCCACCCTGGAATCCGCGGCAGGTTCCTCGATAAGCTGCTCCGATGAAAATATCCAGGAGAGAAAAGTCCTGTCACCAGTACGGGAACGTCTGTCGACGGGGGATTCTTCCCTCTCGATTTTTTCAGGGGTAACAATCCACTTCACAAGCTTAAGTATGTTGGCGGGGTTAAATCGGCTCAAAAATTCAGTTCTCCCATCTACATATTTAAGGCAGTGCAAGTCAGCGATAAACCTCTATACCACTTTCATCACTGAGGTCAAGAGACTTTTCCCAAGTGTACTCTCATGCTAGTTTTCACAAGCACAATGTGCACTAAAAACCTTATATTACAGAGAGTTGTACACATATTTCAATTTCACATTGTGATGTTAATAACAAGCCGGGAGTTATCTGATACTCTCTGCCATCGGGCGCGGCTCCCCATACGAAACATCGTCTAACCGTTGTTAATTATGGTCTACCCGGCACCCTCCCCGGATCAGCTGCCCTGATCCGGGACCATGCCTCCAGCGCCCTGCTCCGGTAAGGCAGGTTCCTCCTGACCGGACACTACCTTCGCCGAGACCCTCATGCCATCCGAGAACCTCAGTTCCCCTGTGTAAACGGGTATGACAAACTTCAGCATCAGGGTGTATAGGAGAGCGCCAAGCGCCCAGATACCGATCGCTATCAGGAGTTCATGGTTGGTCGGTGAATATTCGTATATCTCACCAAGGGCCCCCGGGATGAACCCCGGGATCACAAGTCCCATGCCCTTCTCGACATAGACGCCCACTATCACCAGGCTACAGGCCAGATTAAGGGTAACAGGGTTCTCCCTGGCACGGGTCGAAAGGAAGAGGGCGAAGGCTATGAGGTTGAAAATGAAAGCCATCCACATCCATGGGACGAGGCGGTTGTGGCCGTGAAGACCGAAGTACATATATTGGAGCGGCGCCATATGCACCGTTCCGGAATAGAACTCCTTGAACATTTCCGCTCCAAAGAGGAACAGGTTGAAACCCAAGGCGTAAGCGATGAGTTCCGCGATCTTGTTGATAGCTTTGTTGTCTATCTCAAGTGGCGATATCTTCCTGATGATCTGGAAAAGGAGGATCATTATGGCAGGACCGGCTGCAAAGGCCGAGGCGAGGAACCGCGGCGCAAGGATGGAGGCGTTCCAGAAGGGCCTCGCGGGTAGACCATTGTACAAAAAGGCTGTCACGGTGTGGATGCTAATTGCCCACGGTATGGACATGATCACGAGGGGTCTGACCACGGCCATGCTGTAATCTTTATTGTGAGCGATCCTGTACAAGACGTAAAGCACGACGGCGAGGTTAAGGAACAGATAACCGTTCAGAACCAGGACATCCCAGGCGAGAAGGGAGGCGGGGAAGTTCATGGTCCCTATAAAGGGTATGAGGTGCCACACCCTGTCCGGTCTACCTATATCCGCCATGATGAACATGATGCACATAGAGATCGCAGTGATGGCGAGCATTTCGCCGAAAAGAACGATCTCCTTGATCGGCTTGAAATTGTATATATAGGCCGGGATGACCAGGAGGACGCCTGCTGCGGCCACTCCAACGAGGAAAGTAAAATTTGAGAGGTAAAAACCCCAGGATACCTGGTCCCGCATAGCCGTGACTATGAGACCCTCCTTGAGCTGGATCATATAGGTCCCAAGACCAAGGAGGATCCAGAACCCGAGAAAAGCGATCCAGATATAGTAGTTCCTGGAACCGGTGAAGACCTGCTTCAACGCGATAAAAAAGTGCTTGATAAGATCCAGCATGGCAATCCCCTCTTCTACGTTGCGAAAAAGTAGAAGAACTTCGGATGGGTGTTTAGATCCTCCTTCAACCTGAAGATCCGTTTGTTCTCGATGCAATATCGTATTTCGCTTTTCGGGTCGAGGAGGTTCCCGAACTTTCTCGCTCCCACGGGACAGATCTCCACACACGCCGGGTACGGTCCCTTTTCGTTTCTCGTCCTCTGAATACAGAAGGTGCATTTTTCAACCACGCCTGAGTACCGAGGTCTGTTCCCCAGGTAGTGGGTTTTGGTGTTTATCTCCTCAGCAGGGAGACCCGGCTTCATCCAGTTGAAATGCCGTGCGCCGTAAGGACAGGCGGCCATGCAGTAACGGCAGCCAATACACCAGTTGTAGTCAACAACTACGATACCATCATCCTCGGACCACGTTGCCTGGGTGGGGCAGACCTTGACACAAGGAGGGTTCTCGCACTGCTGACACTGCGTCGGCATATAAAAGTATCCTGGTTCCGGTACTTTGTCCGGGTTGTAATATTTATCGGCGCTCTCCATATCGCTGACCCACTTGTCGCCTTTCTTGAACCTCAGCACCGTGATCCAGTGGATCTGGGGATCTCTGGATTGGTTGTTCTCCTCAACGCAGGCGTACACGCAGCGGCGGCAACCGATACATCGCGAGATATCGAGACCGTACCCGAACAGAACCCCGGGAAGTGGTTTGGTAGTCGAGATTTTGATCTCTTTGCCGTATTTTTCGGCATACTCCATTTCCAGACGGGAGATAACCTTTTCCATTTCCCGGGCATTGAGCTCCTGGAAATGTCTCTGAAAAAAGGCCTCCCATACAGAAGCTTTGGCGTCCGCAGCCGGAAGCGCGGCGGCAGCGGCAGACAGCGCCGCTCCCTTCAGGAGGTCGCGTCTGGAAACTTTTGTCTCGCGAACAGTATTTTTTCCGTATTTTGTCATGAAGATCCGCCTCTATTTAATATTCTTGGGCTTTACAGGTGGTGGTTGGGGAGCGAGCGGCTTAAAGCGAGGCTGGTGCGGATTGTGGCAGTGGACACACAATCTGTATGTTTTCTTCCCGTTCCACTCACCTGTGCGGCGGCCGTGGATCCCGGCTTTCCAGTCCCGGAAAATAGTGCCGTGGCACTGGCCGCAGAGGTAGTAGGATTCTTCGAAACTCACCAGCCTGCCGCTTGCCAACCTCAGGACATCCCGGTTATCAGGGTTATGACAATCCAGGCACCATCGTTCTTTCTCGTTGTGGTTGATGATCTGGATATCTTCGTGCATATCCTCCAAAACCCGCCGCTCGGGATTGACTTCCTGGTCTTCATGGCAGTCTGAACAAGGGAAAATACCGTCCGAGAAGGGTGGTGGCGGTACAAAGAACTCAGGTATACCTGACTCTTTCGCACCAGCGTCCGTAGCCTCGGTCCTCCAGATAGCCTCACCAGCCGAGGATGACTCCCCCGGTGCCATAGCCGGTGTCAAGGCTATAACCAGGCAGATAGCAAAAGCGGATGAGAGAAATTTTCTCATGTTTATTACCTCCACCGGGATCTCCACCGGGATATGTTCTACTCGAATTACAGACGGTCGGTCTACATGGCGGGAAGCGCACAGGATGCTCTCCAAAGTCTAACCAAAACCCGCATCAAAGTAAAGAATCGTTAACAGAATCGCGGCAGAATCGCGGCCGTATCCCGCCTATTTTCCCAGAGCACATGGGCAGTTCAAAGGGCAGGACCGGAGCGGTTGCCGGAGGTGGCAACTTGTGCCGGACACTCCCGTCTAACTTCCATCAATGTGGTCAACAATAGTCTGACCTTCGTGACGCGGCCACTTCCCGAGCACCCAGGAACCGACGGCTGCGGCGATCACAAAGGAAAGGACACTCAGGACAATAGGCACACCTTTAACCTTGAAAAGATCGTAGAGAAACACCTTTCCCCCACCCATTATTGTCACCAGGACAGCGATCCACTTCACCTCGGCGTTCTTCGTGAACCTGGCGGCCAGAAAGAGGGCCAGAGCTCCAGTATTGATAACGATGGTCTCACCAGCCTGAAAGGCGATGTGTGACCCTGACAAAAATATGAAAAGGGCCGCTCTGACAGCAAGGAAACCAGTACCCACCGCGACCAGCAGAGGAGCGGTTCCACTGACATCCGACTTGTCGAAGCGGGTGAAATAGGCGTTCTCGCCGGGCGGCGGCATTTTCCTAAGCAGCCGGTAATGGGCGAAGGCCACCAAGGCCGTAACGGCCATACTCATTATGGCGGAAACCGGATGATCGCCGGCTGGTGTTGCCAAAAGAAGGATGGAGGAGGCTCCAAGGACCGTCAGCTGCAGAAAATAGGATGTCACGCGCACACCCGCGCTCACCCACCGGGACGACAGCCACGCCAGGCTCAATGCGGCCCACGACAGGATCGCCAGCGCGATAACCGATTCGCCCGAGACGTCCCTGAAGGAAAGGGCCAGGAGCAGGGCCGCCGGAAAAGCGAAGGTGGTCGTTCCTCTGGACTGGGTCCCTGACCGGCTGCCCTTGACAGCCGCCAGACCCAGGAGAAGTGTGGCCGCCCCCACCCCGGCCATGCCGAGGACGCGCTGGCCGCCGCCCAAGGCGGTGACCACCATAAGACTTGTCAGGTAGGCCCACGCTGCGGCAATGCTGGGCAGGAGGTGGTCGAAGGGACGCTTCTCACCCGACTCGCGGTTCCAGATGGCCAGGACCGGCATCCCGATATAAAAAAGTAGGTAAAAGGCGATGGTCGAATAGAACCGGGCCGTGCTGAAGAAAGGCAAGCCGGATCCCTGCCCACCGCCGGAAAGGAGGGCAAAACGAAGCTTGTACCCCCAGAGCAGGATCACGATCGAGGTGAAAAAAAAGGTCACGATGCGGAGCCACCCGGTCCCGGGGAGTTTGATCGCGGTGAAAGCCATGAGGTTCACCGCGATGAGAAAAAGGGTCAGCGCGGGGAAGCCGGCATCTGGAACGCCCATGTAAACGCCAGCCAGCAGCACCGCCATGGTCCCCACGCTCACAGGAATGGCAGCGTTGTACTGGCGGCTGATGACCGCCATTCCACCTCCTGCCACCGCGAGAAGCAAATAGGCAGGAAGGGTGGAGATGGACCCGAAACTGGCGTGGCTTTCCAGGACGACGGCTACCAGGAGCAACGCGCCGCTTATGCTGAAGATCGGGGCGAAGGGGCTCTTCTTACGGTACATAAGCCATCCCAGGCCTTCGAGAAGGGTAGCGTAGCCGATGCCCAGCATGGTGCCGATCCCCATGTTCAGGACGCCGCCGTCTGTAAGGGTCCGCAGCACCAACGCGAGTAACAGGACAAGGCTGATGACGGCGCCCCGCGACATGATCACCGCCACTCCCCCGACAGACCAGGGAGATTGTTTTTCAGATGCGGCTGCCGTTGTGGCAGGCTCCTGCGTCACCGGGGGAACGCCCCTCACAGGAGATCCCTGAACAGTTCTCTCCAGGGACTCCACCCTCCTGGCAAGGGAACGCAAATCTGCGGTCAGCTGACTGATGGTGTCCTTCAGATCATCGTGGGAATCTGTCAACGATCTTCTCCCTGAGAAGTTCAAAGAATTGCTTCTGGTTCTTGACCGGCATGCTAAACTAAAACGGTTTTTTACACCATTTCCTTGTGAAATAATAGCGATAGCAAAAAAAAGATTTTGAGTTTAGGGGCTGGGGTCTGGAATATTGAACGCAGAATAAGATCAAAAACTAATCAATCGCAGTCGATTCCTGAGGGAATTGATGCTTCCCCGAGATTAAATTTTTTTCTGCATAACTCTGCGATGCGGCCTTAAAATGGCCGCCCTGCGTACTCTTGCGTTCAAATCCAACGCTTTATCAGGAATTATGCTCTTTCCCCATTTCCCCGGTTCACCGATACCCCGTTTCGTTCCAAGGGAACACAAAAAACCCGGCACTAAGGCCGGGCTTTTAATCAGGGAAATGCGGACGTTACTTAAAATCGTGGCAGTCTTTACACGCGTCCCCGGCGTTGTGATCCTCTTTGTCATCATGGCATTCGTAACA
>JALHUC010000243.1 GCA_022865845.1 bacterium
AAGGCGGGCACCGTCAGATCCAGGCCTATCATCCTGACAGCCGCCGCGGTCATGGTGGGGTCTGTGGTGATGTACTTCGACCCCATTTTCCAGGGCCTTGCCATTGCCATGATGTCCGGGGCCATGGCCTCGACCTTCCTGACCCTGCTGGCCGTTCCGCTGGCTTATTATGAACTGTTCAAGGGGTCTGAAAACAACGGAGATGGTGATGATGAAAAGGACACAGGAGCCAAGGGACCCGAGGGTCCCGAATGTGCTTCGGCGCCTTAGCTTTTCAATTGGGGCCAGTTTAGTGTAAAATTGCCTTGACTACCAGTCAGGCGTGTAGCACCGTTTTTCGAAGGGGAGTCACGGGTTTGAGAATACAGACCTCTGACTCCCTTTCTCTTTTCAGGGTTGAGACAGGGAAAGGGAAAATGGAAAACAGCAGAACCAGGAGCCTGGGAACAGCTCCGGTCTTTCTGACGGCCATCTCCACAATCCTCGGCGCCATCATGTTCCTGCGCTTCGGCTACTCGGTGGGGCACGTGGGTCTCCTCGGGATGGTAGCTATCATCGCCCTGGGGCACATGGTCACCATCCCGACAGCCATGGCCATCGCCGAGATCGCCACCAATCAGAAGGTTGAGGGTGGCGGTTCCTACTACATCATCTCCCGATCCTTCGGGATTACCATCGGTGCGGCCATCGGTATCGCGCTCTACTTTTCCGAGGCTATCAGTGTCGCCTTTTACAGCATCGCCTTCGCCGAGGCCTTCCGCCCCGTCTACACCTTCGTCAACGAAGCCTACGGCTACTCCCTCAGCGATCCGAGGATGGTTAGCATCCCCGGCGTCATCCTGCTGGCGGTCCTGGTGCTGACGCGGGGCGCCAACCTGGGAGTACGGATACTCTATGTCGTCGTGGGGGTTCTGTTTCTGTCCCTGGCAATGTTCTTCATGGGAGATTCCGGGTACACACCCTCGGGAACCGTGGACCTTTGGACCGGCAGAATCGGATCTCCCGACGCCTTTTTCCTGGTGTTTGCCATCATCTTCCCGGCCTTCACCGGGGTCACCGCCGGCGTCGGGCTCTCAGGGGACCTGAAAAGGCCCCGCAGGTCCATCCCCCTGGGCACCCTTTCGGCGGCCGTCGTCGGCATGGTCGTCTACCTGGCTATTGCCCTCAAACTGGCCACCTCCGCCAGCCCCGCCGACCTAGCCTCAGACCAGCTTATCATGAGCCGCATCGCCCTCTGGGGCCCCATCATCCCCATCGGTCTTGGCTGCGCCACCTTCTCCTCCGCCCTCGGATCCATTCTCGTGGCACCCAGGACCCTCCAGGCCCTTGGCCACGACGGAGTCTTTCCCGGAAAGGGTTTCAACAGGTGGGTGGCAGGGGGACGCGGAACGACCGGCGAACCTCACAACGGAACGCTCCTGACGGTGATCATCGCCCTTCTTTTTGTTTCCGTAGGAGATGTGAACTTCGTCGCCCGGATCATCTCCATGATCTTCATGGTGACCTACGGCGCCATCTGCCTCATCTCCATCCTCGAACATTTCGCCGCCGACCCGTCCTACCGCCCATCCTTCCGCTCCAGGTGGTATATATCCCTTCTGGGAGCTGCGGCGTGCGTCTGGTTGATGTTCGAGATGAGCCCTGTTTACGCCTCCCTCGCAATCCTTTTCATGGTGGGGATCTACATCCTGGTGTCACGGGTCCACCCGGAAAAGAGGGGCCTGGCCAGCCTCTTTCAAGGCGCTATTTTCCAGGTCAGCCGCAACCTGCACGTCTTCCTGCAGAAAACCCACAGATCTACCGAGGCCACGTGGCGTCCGTCGGTGGTCTGCATCTCCAAGGACTCGTTCCAGCGCCTGGCGGCTTTTGAACTCCTGCGGTGGATCTCCCACAAATACGGTTTCGGCACCTACATCCACTTCATTGAGGGACATTTTTCACGCTCGGCCAACGAGGAGTCAAAAGAGGTCCTCAATCGGTTGCTCCACCTCGCCAGCGCGAGCGAGAGCAACGTCTACGTCGACACCATCATCAGCCCTTCGTACACCACCGCCGTGGCCCAGCTGATCCAGATCCCGAGCATCTCCGGTAAGGAGAACAACCTCGTCCTGTTCGAATTCGCAAAGGACAACGTCGAAGATGTGGAACTTATCGTTGAGAACTACCGTTTGGCCGTCGCAGCGGATTTCGACGTCTGCATCCTCGCTGCCAGTGAAAGGGGATACGGGTATCACAGGGAGATCCACATCTGGATCACCCCTGCCGATTTTGAAAACGTCAACCTCATGATCCTCCTCGGATACATCATCCTGGGTCATCCGGACTGGCACGGAGGATTCATCAGGATCTTCACCATGTTCCCGGAAGAAGAGGTGGAAGAACGCAAGGAGGACCTCCTGAAGATGGTCAAGGAGGGCCGCCTGCCCATTTCGACGCGAAATGTCGAGACGGTGCCGCTGGTGAAAGGTTCGGACGTGCGCGCCTACATCAACGAGCGCTCCCGGGACGCGGACCTGTGCATCATCGGCTTCAGGGGCGAGCAGATGAAATACGACAAGGAACAGCTTTTCGCGGGGTACAACGATGTGGGCACCATTCTTTTCGTCAACACCAAACGTGAGATCGAGCTCGACCGGGTCATCGAGGATGTCCCCGGTGTGCCGGAGGGAGAGGGAGAACTTCCCGAAGAGGGTGGTGAGGAGAAGGGGGAAAAACCGGATGCCGGAAACGGGGAGGACATTCCTGAAGACGGGGAAAGTGATATTGCGGAGGATGAAATTAACAAATAATTATAGGTTTGAATCCTGAAACTCCGATAATGAACCGCCTGAAAAGGACCCGGACCCAGAAGACTAAGGCATTAACGGGATCACCATCCCCGAGAAGAAGCACTCCCGCAACCTTCCCTGCGCTTGTCCCACCAGATGTTCCCAAGTCCTGACCAGATTTTGAGCCATACGGCCGAGCACTTTCTCCGGTTCCCCGCTTCCCCGTTTCTCCGCCACCTATCCATTTTTACCCCTTGCTTAATGACTATAAGGGATTAAAATATAAATATGTGGGGGCGAGTTGGTTTCGACGGGGGACTGGAATCCCGTGGCGCATGCCGAGGTACCGGTGGCCTCGTTAAACCCCGGTCGTATATAGCTGCCAACGATACCGGCTACGCACTGGCTGCCTAATTAACTTTAGGTAAGTCGGCGCTGCCCTGACGGCGCCCGTAACGTCAGGACGCAGTGTCATAAGCTCGGGCTTGCTCCCTGTCGCCGCCTGGCCGGCAGGTGGGACTTCCAGTCAGGCTCATCTTCCAGACTCCCTGTCCGTGGGGTCGCTGGCGGAGAAATTAAACACGGAATAAGCATGTAGTGCCGCGAGGCCGAAGGCTTCCGGACGCGGGTTCGACTCCCGCCGCCTCCACCACTCGACGCACAAAAAAGCCACCCCGAATGGGGTAGGCTTTTTTGTTTGCTCGTGGCAGGCCAAGGAGCGATAGCCGCATGTCACGAGCTGCGGCGAGTTGTCTCGAGCACGGCACCGACATGACATGTGCCACGTCGAGAGGCACTCGGATGAATTCTTCCGACGCACAAAAAGGCCACCCCGAATGGGGTAGGCATTTTTGTTTGCTCGTGGCAGGCCAAGGAGCGATAGCCGCATGTCACGAG
>JALHUC010000244.1 GCA_022865845.1 bacterium
CCATAAAGAGCATGAACGCCCTGAAGACCCATACGAAGGGACCCAGATCCTTGAGGTGCTCCGCGTAGGCGTTGAGCCAGCCCGAACCCACGAAGATGGTGGAGTTCCCGATAAGGTGAACAACGACGAACCCGAACAGGGTGAACCCGCTCACCGCCATCAATACCTTCCTGCCAACGCTACTGGTTAACAATGACATGTCTCGTTTCCTTTTTTGAAAGGGCTTTGTTTACCTCTGTCTGCTTACCCTGGCTCGCCCATGAGGCAGATCCAGGACATGAAATCATCGGCCTTATCAGGTGACCAGCTCGTACCCGAGGCTCAAGGCCCTCCGGTTAAGGCTCTCTGTTCCCTTGGGAACCCTTCTAAGGACCGCTTTCTCAACGTTTTCGAGGGAAACGCTCTTGAGAAGGCCTGCAATGGCTCCCAAAGCGACGATATTGGCCACAAAGACCTTGCCAACCTTATCTTTGGCAGTATCGATGATAGGCAGATGGTAGACCTTGTAGTTCCCTTCCGGCAGCTTGGTGACCATCCGCGAGTCTGCGAGGAGGATGCCCCCCTCCTTCAGGTCCACAGAATATTTGTCGCAGGATTCCTGGGTCAGACACAAGAGTAGATCTATCTTGGTCGCCTTGGGGTAGTCTATATCGCCGTCGGAGATGATGACCTCCGACTTGCTGGCGCCGCCCCTGGCCTCCGGGCCGTAGGATTGGGTCTGGACAGCGTTGATACCTTCAAACAGCGCTATAGCTTCGGCGAGGATGACTCCCCCAAGGACAAGCCCCTGGCCTCCCGCGCCGCTGAGCCTCACTTCATACCTATCAGCCATCTTATCCTCCTGCCACGGCGCCCTGGGCCATTTCAATGATCTTCTGATATTCCTCACAGTATTCCGGTTTGATGTCATTCCTGAACACCCCTGTGAGGATTTTCCCTTCCAATTCCTCCGGCGAAAGCTTCTGGGCAGCCTTGAGCCCGACGGTGTTATCCTTAAACCAAAGGATCATATCAATGGGAGACCCGAGTTTGTTCCTCCTGCCGTAGGTAGTCGGGCATGTGCACAGAGCATCAATTACCGAGAACCCCTTGTGGGTTATCCCATCAGCGATCTGCCTCTCCAGAGGAATAGCGTGATAGACCGTGCCCCTCGATACGTAGGTTGCACCTGCACCCATGCTCAACTCCGCCACATCGAAAGCGTAGTCCGGGTTTCCGTAGGGGGTCGTGCTGGCAAGTTTGCCATGGGGCGTCGTGGGGGAGAACTGCCCCCCCGTCATCCCGTAGATATTGTTATTGAAGACGATCATGGTGATATCAATGTTCCTGCGGCAGGCGTGAATAAAGTGGTTGCCGCCGATAGCCAGGGAATCCCCGTCCCCCGCCACACAAATGACGTTGAGGCTGGGATCGGCCATTTTTACCCCGGTGGCGAAAGCCAGGGAGCGGCCGTGGGTGGTGTGCAGCGTGTTAAAATCCACGTAGCCCGGCATCCTGGAAGCACAACCGATACCGGAAACGATGACCGTCCTGTCTTTATCCAGACCCACCCTGTCGAGGGCTCTGATAATGGATTTCATCACAATTCCGTGAGCGCACCCTGGGCACCAGATGTGAGGAAGCTTGCCTGGGCGCATGTATTTATCGTAGTTAAAGGCCATCACACCACCTCCCTGATCTTTTCAAGAATGTTCTCCGGTGTAATGGGATCTCCATCCACCCTGTTGACACCGATTACCCTGGCCTTGCCCAAGATACAACGCTGTACTTCATCGATCATTTGACCAAGGTTCATCTCAGGGACAATAATGACATCCACCTTTCCCGCCATCTCCAACGTGGGCTCAGTGGGGTACGGCCAGAGGGTAATGGGCCGGACGAAATCCACCGGGATCCCCTCTTCTTCAGCCTGTTTAATGGCGGCTTTGGCCGACCTCGCGCTGGAACCGTAGGCAACTATACCGACCTTTGCCCCATCTTTTTTCAGGTGTTCATACTTCTCGATAATATCCAGGTTTTCAGTCACCTTGGCCATGAGCCTCTCCTCTTCGGGCTGGACCAGGGATGGCTTGTTTGTCGGAAACCCTGACGCATCGTGGTTCAGGCCAGTGACGTGGTGTCTGTACCCGGATCCAAAATCAGCCATAGGCGGCACGATGCCCTTACTTGTATCGTAGGGAAGAAATTCCTCCGGAGAACAGTCCGGCCTGGATCTGTCCCAGATCTCAAGCACCCCCTCCTCCGGAATGACGATCTTCTCCCTCATGTGGCCGATGATCTCATCCGTCAGGAGAATAACGGGTGTTCGTAAACGTTCGGCAAGATTGAAAGCCCTCACAGTCTCGTTGAATATTTCCTGCACCGAGGCAGGAGCCAACACGACAGCAGGGTGGTCACCGTGGGTCCCCCATTTTGCCTGCATGACATCTGATTGGCCCGGTCCGGTGGGAAGCCCGGTGCTGGGGCCGCCACGCATAACGTTCACAATAACGCACGGAACCTCTGTTATGCAGGCGAAACCGAGATTCTCGAGCTTAAGGGACATCCCGGGCCCGCTTGTGGCGGTCAGGCTCTTCTTGCCCACCAGGGACGCCCCTATAATTGAGGCCATGGCGGCGATCTCATCCTCCATCTGGATAAAAGCCCCTCCTATTTTCGGAAGACGGTTTGAAAGGATCTCCGCTATCTCGGTGGAGGGCGTGATGGGATAACCGCCGAAGAACCGGCATCCGGCATAAAGCGCACCTTCGGCGCACGCCTCGTTTCCCTGAAAAAAAACCTCTTTACCTTTCATCAGCTCTTCCCCTTTTTGCCTTTGCCTGCGATCTCGATGGCGAAATCAGGGCATCTTATCTCACAGAGCATACACTCCGTGCAGTCCTGGATACGGGCAACGTGAACCTTGAAATCCTTGATCTCCAGGACCGATTGGGGACACAGTTTCACACATATTTCGCATCCCTTGCAGTAGCGAGGGATAATAGTGATCTGCCTTCCTTCATGCTCGGCGACCACCCTTTCCTCTTTCAGGGCCTTCACAGCACTCATAGAAACCTCCAATTACCTGACTCAGTTACCTTCCCAATACCTTGGCGATCTCCGCTCCAATGTCAGCCGGGCTACGGCTTACTGTGACACCGGCATTCTCGAGGGCCGCGATTTTTTCCGCTGCTGTACCTTTTCCGCCAGCTATGATGGCTCCGGCGTGCCCCATTCTTTTCCCGGCCGGGGCCGTCTGGCCAGCGATAAATGAAACAACAGGCTTGTTCATCTCATCCCTGATAAAGGCGGCAGCTTCCTCCTCGGCACTGCCGCCGATCTCACCGATCATCACAACAGCACTTGTATCAGGGTCGCCGTTAAAAAGCCTCAGAAGATCTATAAAGGTGGTTCCGATGACAGGATCCCCTCCGATTCCGATACAGGTGCTCTGCCCGATTCCAAGCTCCGTCAACTGGGCCACCGCCTCATATGTAAGGGTCCCGCTCCTGGATATGACACCCACGTCACCCGGTTTGTGAATGAACCCGGGCATAATACCCATCTTGCACTGGCCGGGGGTGATAACCCCTGGACAGTTAGGACCCACAAGACGGACGCTTTTGTATTTGATCGCATCCTTAACCTTGACCATATCTACGGTGGGGATACCTTCGGTGATGCATACCACAAGCTCCACCCCCGCTTCGGCAGCTTCCATGATGGCGTCCCCGCAAAAGGCCGGCGGCACGAAAATAAGTGCGGCGTTGGCGCCTTCCTTCTCGACTGCCGTGGCGACCGTGTTGTACACCGGAATACCGTTCACATCCTGCCCGCCCTTTCCAGGGGTAACACCGGCTACGACCTTTGAACCGTATTCGACACACTGCTTCGTGTGGAAGGTCCCTTCACGCCCCGTAATGCCCTGCACCACGATCCGGGTATCGCTGTTTACCAGGATGCTCATTTCACACCTCCCGCTGCGGCGACGGCCTTTTCAGCGGCTGCCTTGAGCCCCTTGGCCGTTTCGAAGTTAAGCCCCGATTCTTCAATGAGTTTCAACCCCTCATCGGCGTTGGTGCCTTCGAGACGTACAACCACAGGAACCTTCAGATCTACATTCTTCGCAGCGGCGATAACACCCTGGGCCACAATATCGCATCGCACGATCCCGCCGAAGATGTTCACAAGGACCACCTTCACATTTTCATCAGAAAGAATGATCTTGAAAGCGTTTGTCACGGACTCCTCATTGGCCCCGCCACCCACATCCAGGAAATTGGCGGGCTCCCCGCCTGCAAGCTTGATAATGTCCATGGTAGCCATAGCCAGGCCCGCCCCGTTTACCATGCACCCGACTGCCCCATCAAGTTTTATATAGGAAAGACCATCTGCAGAGGCCTTGACCTCAGAGGGGTCCTCTTCTGACAGATCCCGCAGTTCTACAAGCTCCGGGTGACGGTACATAGCGTTATCGTCAAAGTTCAGCTTGGCGTCCAGAGCCATGACATCGCCATCATTCGTGATGATCAGGGGGTTTATCTCAGCCAGAGAGCAGTCCTTTTCAACAAACAGCTTGTACAGTTTCAGGATAAAGGATGCTGCTGCTGAGGCGGTCTTTCCTTCCAGGCCCAGCCCATATGCAAGGTTCCGTGCCTGGTAAGGCATCAGACCCATACCCGGGTCAGCAAACTCCTTGAGGATCTTTTCGGGCGTCTCGGCAGCCACCTTCTCTATCTCTACACCGCCTTCCGTACTGGCCATGAAAGCCACTTTTTCGGTTGCCCGGTCCACAACCATGCCCAGATAAAGTTCCGATGCGATACCCACGGCACCCTCCACCAGCACTTTGCTGACAACCTGCCCCTCCGGACCAGTCTGGTAGGTAACAAGGGGCTTTCCCAGCATGCCTGCCGCGGCGGCCTCGGCCTCCACAGGGCCATCTACTACCTTGACACCTCCGCCTTTTCCTCGTCCACCAGCGTGGATCTGAGCCTTGACCACGACCTTGCCGCCGATATCCCTGGCGATCGCTGCAGCGTCCTGTGCCGAGGTGGCAACACCACCGTCAGTTGTGGGGATGCCGTACTGTTTCAACAGCTCCTTGGCCTGGTATTCATGGATTTTCATTAAGAATCCTCCTGGTGATTTAAAGTCATTAAGTACCGAAAGTACTGGGTACTGGGTACTGGGTACTGGGTACTGGGTACTTATTTTATGGCGTATTCCTTCACGCCCTGTTCATACAGATCATTTCCTTCAGTATCGTTAACCACTATAACGGGGAAATCCTTGACTTGTAGTCTGCGGATCGCCTCCGGTCCCAACTCCTCATAGGCCAGGATCTCTGAAGATACAATACGCCTGGAGATAAGAGCCGCCGCGCCGCCCACAGCCGCAAAATAAACAGCCTTGTGCTTCACCATGGCCTCCACTACTTCCCTGGATCTGGATCCCTTCCCGATCATCCCCTTCAGCCCCTTCTCTATAAGGATGGGAGAGTAAGCATCCATACGATAACTTGTGGTCGGTCCCGCCGATCCGATGGCCTCGCCTGGCCTTGTGGGGGTGGGCCCCACGAAATAAATGATCTGCCCCTTAAGGTCCACGGGCAGTTCATCCCCATTCTCAATGAGGTCCACAAGGCGCTTGTGGGCTGCGTCTCGACCTGTGAGCATGGTTCCCGTGATAAGGACCCGGTCACCCGCTCGAAGGCCGGCAACATCCTCATCTGTAAGGGGGGGGGTCAGTACGACAGGATCGGACATTTTTTTCTCCTAACCGGCGTTTCCCGACAAATGAAAACACCGAGTGAAATGAGTCGAAAAAAATATGCTTTCTGAATTTTTCTCTTTCGCGTTTTTGAAAAAATTTTTACCTACTATTTAGGAGTCCGCCGGACCTTCAGGCGAAGCCCTAAATAATAGTTTCCTTGTGCCTATGTGCGTGGCAGTTGATATTAACAGCCACAGGAAGGCTGGCAATATGGCACTGCTGCAGCTCTACATGTACACCCAGGGATGTAGTACGTCCACCCAGACCAGCAGGTCCGATGCCCAGTTTGTTGATCCTTTCAAATATGGTCCTCTCCATCTCAGCCAGTTCGGGATCCAGGTTCGGTTCACCGATGTGCCTGAGTAACGCTTCCTTGGCCAGTAGGGCGGCCCTTTCAAAGGTCCCCCCGATACCGACACCCACCACAATAGGCGGACAGGGGTTGGGACCTGATTCTTTCACCCGCTGGACGACATAATCGATGATGCCATCCTTGCCGTCAGAGGGCTTGAGCATCATGACGCGGCTCATGTTCTCGCTGCCCCCACCTTTGCCCGCAAGGGTCAGCTTAAGCCGGTCCCCCGGCACGATCTTTATATGGATGATGGCTGGTGTATTGTCTCCCGTGTTCTTGCGGGTAAAGGGGTGGCATACACTTTTACGCAGAAAGGCCTCTTCATACCCCTGACGGACACCTTCATTTATGGCTTCGTTAAGATCCCCTCCCGCAACATGGACATCCTGACCCAATTCCACGAAGATCACGGCCAAACCGGTGTCCTGACACATGGGGAACTTCCCTTCATCGGCTATTTGGGCGTTCTCCAGAAGCTGTTTCAGAACATCCTGACCGGACGGGGAGGTTTCCTCTTCAAGTCCCATCTCGAGAGCTCTAACCACATCTTCTCCAAGGTGGTAGGCAGCACTCATGGAAAGACTTTTGATCGCCTCTGTAATTTCCCCTGCTGTGATCTCTCTCATATGACCCCCCTCGGGGCAACACCCGGCCCAGTTTAATCCTTGAACGGAGTATTGGGCACGGCTGAGTGTTCATCCGTTGATATGAAAAAGGAGGCAGCCGCCGGAATCTCCGGCGGTCTCCCTCCATGTGCTGGCTAACAGACTTCGATCACCTTCATCAGAAAGGCAGTTTCTGAACATTTTCCCTGATATCGTCAACCGATTTTTGAAGTTCCACCATTTCATCATCGGTCAGTTCGATCTCGATAACCTTTTCAACGCCGTCACCTCCGACAATAATGGGGACACCGACATAGATCCCGTCGAAAACGTTGTACTCGCCTTCAAGGGCGGCGGCACAGGGCAGTATCCTCTTTTTGTCTTTGAGGATGGCCTCTGCCATCTGAACTGCTGCGGCAGACGGTGAATAGTAGGCGCTTCCAGTCTTCAGGAGGCTGACGATCTCGCCGCCGGCCCCTCGCGTCCGCTCTACAATGGCCGCGATGCGGTCAGCGGGGATCAGCTTCTCAATGGGGATACCGCCTGCGTAGGAGTAGCGCACGAGAGGAACCATACTGTCCCCGTGCCCTCCAAGCACAAAGGCGCTGGTATCCTCCACTGAAATACCCAGCTCCATGGCTATGAAAGCCCTGAAACGGGCGCTGTCCAGGACCCCGGCCATGCCCATAACCCTGTTCTTGGGGAAGCCGGTGACCTGCCTGGCCACATAGGTCATAACGTCCAGGGGGTTGCTCACCACGATGATATAGGCGTCAGGGGAGTATTTGGCTACCTGTTCTGAACAGGCCTTCACGATCTCGAAGTTCTTGATGAGAAGGTCGTCACGGCTCATGCCGGGCTTTCTTGCCAGACCGGCCGTGATGATGACCACATCGGACCCGGCTGTCTCCTCATAGCCGTTAGTGCCGACAATATTGCAGTCGAACCCCTCTACAGGGGCCGTCTCAACCAGGTCAAGTGCCTTGCCCTGGGGCATGCCCTCAAGGATATCCACAAGAACGATGTCTCCCAACTCTTTGGCAGCGAGCCAGTGCACCGCTGTGGCACCTACGTTCCCGCCGCCAACGACGGTGATCTTGTTCCTTTTCATAGCCATGTAAGCCCCCTTTTGGTGCTGGCCAATTAAACCGGCCAGCAGTTTACTGTTAACAGTTTACAGTTGGATCCAGACCGTATCACCAGTACTTCTAACCGGTGGTTTGAGCTGTAAACCGCGTACTTTGAACCGTTAACTCCTCCCCAACAAATAATCAAAAATCACCTGGCCTAACCTGAAACATCCAACCTTTGTAACACCTTAATTCCCGTCGGCCATCAGGAGCCATGCAAAGCGACATTGTTTAGTAATTGAACCTATTCATATTAACTTTGGCCCATGTAGCGGGCTCTGAAATTAAAAAAAAGGGGGACGACGTTCCCGCCGTGCCCCCGATGAACCGGCCTTCCCGTCTGATCCAGCGGAGGGGGGTTTCGCTGAACCAGTTCGGCTGAGGCCTAACACTATACCTCAGTATTACTGGTATACAATATACAGTCTACGTATATAGGGCAGACAAAGGGCTGTCAAGGATTTTTGAGGAAAATAGGGGGGATGGAATCTAGGTAGTAGGTTGTAGGTTCTGGGTTCTGGGTTCTGGGTTCTGGGTTCTGGGTTCTGGGTTCTGGGTTCTGGGTTCTGGGTTC
>JALHUC010000245.1 GCA_022865845.1 bacterium
AAAAACCCTTTAGCGCTGGAGGTCGATCATGAAATTTGTTGCCCTTTTTTCCGCTTTCATCACATTCGCTGTCATAGCGGGACCGGCTGCCGCAAAGCCTTTTCAGGTTGACCAGATACCTACCTCCTCGGGGGACCTGGAGATCACCTTTATTGGGCACGGCACCCTCATGCTGGGTTTTGGCGGCAAGGTGATCCACGTCGATCCCTATGGAAAGCTGACAGATTATGAAAAGATGCCCGACGCGGATCTCATCCTCATCACCCACGAGCATGGTGACCATCTGGACCTGGGGGCCATCGCAGCCATCCGGAAGAGCTCCACGGTCATAGTAGCCAACCCCGCTGCCGCTTCAAAGATCCAGGGCGCCGAGGTTATGGAGAACGGACAGAAAAAAACCGTAATGGGCCTTCCCATCGAAGCGGTGCCAGCCTACAACGTGGTCAACAAGCGGGATAACGGTGAGCCGTTCCACCCTTCCGGACGGGACAACGGATACGTTGTTACCTTCGGGGACAAGCGCCTCTATATCGCGGGGGACACGGAGAACATCGAGGAGATGAAAAGCCTCGGTCAGGTTGATATCGCTTTCATCCCGGCCAACCTTCCCTATACAATGACACCGGAGATGGCAGCGGACGCAGCCAGGATGATCCTCCCTCGGATTCTTTACCCTTACCATTACGGGGATACGGAGGTTGCCAGGATCACGGAGCTTCTGAGCGACATGCCAGAGATCGAGGTTCGAATCCGATCCATGAAATAGTCAGAGGGTGGAAACAACCTTCCGGGGGGCTTCATGCGTAGAGTCACTAAAAAAATCCTCATCGTTGAAGACGTCCAGATGTTCGTTCAGCTTCAGAAGACCCTGTTGAACCGACAGGATTTTACACTTCTCACAGCCAGATCGGGCCAGGGCGCTCTGGACGCGGCCAGGCAGGAAAAACCGGATCTGATCCTCCTGGATCTCTACATGCCGGATATGAACGGTTACGATGTTTGCAGGGAGCTTAAAAGCGATCCTGCCACCGAGCATATTCCTATATTGATCATTACTACCGATGACGCTGAGGAGTTCCGGGAGATGTGCATCGAGGCAGGGTGTGACGGGCACCTCACCAAGCCTATCCGTAAGGACACTCTTATTCCGGCCATCGAGGACCACCTCAAGATACCCCCCAGGCGACATAATAGGGTCAGGACCGTGATCCCCTGTACAGTCACGGACGAAGATGGAGGGAAGGAAGGGATCATTCATACCCTTTCCCCCTACGGAGCGTACATAGAGACTGACCCTCCACCCCTGCCAGGGGATATCCTTAATATTGACTTTACCCTCGATGATACCGGAGCAAAGTTATCTCTTATGGCTGCCGTAAGGTGGTCGCGGAAGATGGGTGACAGCCACCCGGACGGCGGCGGATGCGAGTTCATGGATATTGGGCCAGAGGAGCTTGATTCCATCAGAAGCTACCTCGCCCCCCGCTCCAACGACATAGAAGACTGATTCCAGGGAATACTATCGGGAAGGCAGGTGGAAGCCGTGGAGATCGTACACATTGCCGGTGAAGATCGTGGAGAGATCCTGCTGTACACCTTGAGTACCTGCGTTTGGTGCAGGAAGATGAAAAGGTGGCTCGACGAAAAGGGGTTCGCTTATAGCTACGTGGATGTTGACCTGGAATCAGAACAGGAAAAGAAGGTGGTCATGGAGGAGGTTGAGCGCTGGAACCCCCTTTGCTCTTTCCCCACAGTGGTCGTGGACCAGAAAGAGTGTTTTGTGGGCTATAAACCGGACAGGCTCCTGGAGCTTATCGGTAAATGATGGCCACCCCGAAACCAGAAGAGATAGACGAGTTATATGCGCGCCTAGGCTCAGAAGCCAGGGCCGGAGGCTATCACCTCAACACTGATGAGGAGTTCACCCGGGATCTTACAGAGGCGCTGCTGACCAACACAAAGCGCTACGGATACCAATCCTGCCCCTGCCGCCTGGCCGACGGCGTGCGCGATAAAGACCTGGACATCATCTGCCCCTGCGACTACCGGGATCCGGACCTTGCCGAGTTCGGTGCGTGTTA
>JALHUC010000029.1 GCA_022865845.1 bacterium
CCCGAAAGCGACAAAGAAAAAGTGATCCACCGGCGGCAGATCGGCGTACGGGCCCTTTTTGTCGGCATGGATCAACGGCAGGATGTCCTTCTCCACCTCCTTGGCGATCGACTTCATTTCCGAAAGGTTGTACCCCGGCGGCGGGATCAGGATGCCGAACAGCATTTCACGGTCTCCCTGGGGCAGATATTCGGTCTTGGGCATCAGCCCCACGGCAAACCCCACGGACGCCGTGGTCAGGATAACGATGACCAGCAGGCGCACGGTCACCTTGCCGCACATCCAGTAGACGAACCGGGTAATGAGGTTGACGAATCCGCCGGCAAACCCGGTGAGGGACCATATTTTGGGCTTCCCGCCTTTGGGCCTCGCCACCCGCCCCAGGATCTTGGCCGAAAGGGCCGGTATGCCGGTGATGGAGATGATCAAACTCAAAAAAACGGCGCTGCTGATGGCGATGGCGATGTCGCGGAAGAGCTGCCCGGCCTCCTCCTCGACGAAAATGATGGGCAGAAAGACGGCCACCGTCGTCAGCGTGCTCGCCAGAACCGCACCCCACACTTCGACCGTGCCGTCATACGCCGCATCGATGCGGGACTTGCCCATTTCCCGGTGCCTGAAAATATTTTCGAACACCACGATGGAGTTGTCAACCACCATCCCGACGGCAAAACTCAAGCCCGCCAGGCTGACCACGTTGATGTTGCGGCCGAACAGGGTCATCATCAGAAATGTGCCGACGACGCTGATGGGGATCGCCACCGAAACGATCACCGTGCTGGCAATGTTCCTCAAAAAAAGCATCAGCACGACAACCGCCAGGATACCCCCGAGAAAGATATTTTTGCGCACCAGGTTGATGGCGCTGTAGATATACCCGGTCTCGTCATAAACCTGATCGATCTGAAGTTTCCGGTCTTTGAGGATGGTCGCGTTGAGTTCCGCCAGCACGGACTTGAGCCGGTTCATGACCACCAGCACGTTGGAGCCGGGTTCCCTCACGGCATTCATGACCATGGTGGTGGCCCCCTGGTTTTTGACCACCACGTCCAGGTCTTCGAACCCGAGCCGGACGCTGGCCACGTCACCCACCGTTACCGGGATGCCGTTCACGCGCTTGATGATGACGTCCGCCACGTCATCGACGCTTTCGTACTCCCCCACCGTGCGGGTCACGTAACGCCTTTTGCCTTCGTCGAAATTGCCGGCGCTGATGTTCTTGTTCTCGATATCCAGCGCATAGAGCAGTTCGGGGACCGTGATCTTGCGGGAAGCCAACGCATCCGAGTCGATAATCACCTGCAGTTCACGCGCCTTCCCGCCGTAGATGTTGACGGATGCGATCCCGGATATTCGCTCCAGGTGCGGTTTGACGTGGTCGTTGAGAAAGTCGAACTCCTCGTTCAGCTCACCCGCATACCCGTCCGTTTCGCGCAGCACCATCCAGGCGATGGCCTGTTCACGCCGCCCGCCGGATTTGATCAGCGGCTTGTCCGCACCCGCCGGGTATCGCTTGACCTGGTCCATTTTGTTGGACACCCGCAAAAGGGCCTCATCCGTGTCCGTGCCGATCTCGAACATCAGGTTGATGTAGGCATAGCCGTCCTGGCTCTCGCTGGTCATCTCAGCGAGCCCCTCCAGGTTTTTCAGCTCGTCCTCCTGGACGTCGATGATTTCCCGCTCCACCTCCCGGGGGCTTGCACCGGTCCAGACGGTCTCGATGGAAATCTCGGGCAGATCCACGTTCGGGGTCAGTTGTATGGGTATTCTGAAGAGGGAGATGAGCCCGAACAGCGTGAGAAGAATCGCGCCGACGCTCACGGTAACCGGTTTCTTTATGGCGATGTCGACGAGTTTCATCGGTCGATCACTTCAACTTCCTGGCCGGGTCTCAGGCGTTCGTTGCCGCGGATGACCACCTGCCGGCCGGGCGTCAGACCATCCTTCACTACCGCGCTGTTGTTGTAATACCCCACCACTTCGACGGTGACGGGGAAAGCCTTTCCCTGGTCCACCGTGTATACGATTTTCTGGGCCCCGGACGGCACCACGGCGTCTTTCGGTATCAGCAGGGCCTTTCTTTTCTCTCCCACTTCGAAGGTCACCACCGCTTCCATGCCGCCCTTGATCCTGAACTGCGGGTTGGCCAGTCTGATGTGCACGGGAAAGGTCCTGGCAACCGGGTCCCCCTGGGGCAGCACCGCCTCGATTTCGGCCGTCATGGAACGGTCGGAAAGACTTTTGATCACCACTCGCAGCCCCTCTTTCGGGGACAGCCGAACCGCATGCTCCTCGGGAACATCTACCTTGATGCGTATGTTGCTCAGATCCACGAGCGTCACCACCCGGCCGCCGGCGTTCACCCATTCACCCACCTGGGTGTGCTCCTCGGCGATGAAGCCGGAAAAGGGGGTCAGCACCCGTTTTTTGGTGATGTCGTATCGCAGCTGTTCGATCTCGACCTCGCTTCTTTCGAGGTCCTTGGTGAGGGCGATGTGGTTGAAAAAAGCCTCATCGTACATTTTGGCCGCAACGCTGTTGGTGCCCTTGAGCTTGGCAACCCGGGACAGCTCCTTTTCAGCCAGGACAAGTTTGGCCTCGATCCCCTCCTTTGCCGCGATCACGCCTTTGACCCGCAGCGCCAGCCCCTTGGATTCCAGGCTGACCAGGGGGGTGTCCTTTTCGACGAAGTCGCCCGCCTTGACATAAAATGCCTCCACCCGCCCCGAAATTTCGGCAGCCACCGTGCTCTGCCGGACCGGTTCCGTGCTGCCGATGATGGCGGTCTGCTCGGAGATGACGCGCTCTTCGACCACGGCGACGCGGACGGGCACGGCATTGACAGGCGGCTTTTTCTCAGCGGCAAACCCGCTGAAAGGGAGTAACATGAAAAACAGCGCGATAAAAATTGAAAAACCCGCTAAAGAGTATCGGGGATTCTGTCCGGTCTGATACATGGGGCACCTCTTTTAGGTTTGATACAGGTGTTGATAGCAAAATTATCGATCCTCTGCAACTGAATATCTGCCTTGCTATGAGGTGACTGGCTGAAAATTTACAGAATGTGAACATACTTCAATGAAATGAGGCAAGGCTTTGCGACCTTTAAAAAAGAGACTCGCATGGCCCCAATATCTTCCCGAACTTTTTGAGAAGTTACGAGCATATTACAAAATTAAAAGGATTTATGCGCAATTGCGCCCAATTCTACACCAGTGGTTCGCTATTGCCCTGGAATTTTCCAAAGGGAGATGAAAAAGCCAGGGAAGAGCCATTGAAGAATTGCAATTTTAATGGAATTGATGGTATTTATCCGGTATAACCTGTTCCGGCGGTATTATTTTTGATTGGGCATCAGGATACAAAGTTGGCATTGTGTTGAGAAA
>JALHUC010000246.1 GCA_022865845.1 bacterium
AAGATGGAAGCAAGACCATCTGGGTTGGCGAGACCGAGCCACGTCACCGGATGAGATGGACCATCGGTATTACCGCTTACCCCGGTAAATCTTATTACTCGGCAGAGGTAAAAATACATAACCCGACTCCTTATACAAATAGCTTTTTATACTGGGCCAATGTGGCAGCAAATACCAATAAGGATTACCAGGCGATTTTCGCTGGGCTGGGATACGAGCCAGAAGTAGAGGTTCTTGGCAAAAGGTACCACATTTTCGGAATAGAGAAGCAATAGGGCGGAGGTAGCAGTCAAGTAGTCCGTCTTTGGTCAACCGTGATCGCCCAACAACTCGCTGGTGTGTCCTGAAAGCTATCGTCTGCTAGTCGGTGAAAGTCCGATCCTGGTAACGGTCAGGCGGCCAGGTAGCAGGCATCCAGTGCAGCCGGGTGACTGGTTGCGCTGAAAGGATGTAATCTCCTGAGAAAGGATGGCAAAACTACAGCCAGGTGCGGTAATTCCGCATAAGCGCAGCAATCCCTTTGGGACGCCGGGATCTGTGCGGGGGCTGTTGGGCACCTGGCAGTTCTACCGCGATGGCGGCCCCGTTGCAATAAGAGGTAAATATCGCGTAATCACATTCGTATTCAAACGAATTCATACAACAAAAAACCAAGTCTTCAGTCTAAAAGAAAGGAAAACACATAGAATGAAAAGAATTGAGAGCAAGAGACATGCAATTTCCATTTGGCTTATGATTGCTGTCGCAGCAATGGTAGTTGCCTTTGTGGCAACAAGCGCCCTAGCCCAGGATTACCCTTCAGGCATGATCACCTATTGGAAGTTTGATGAAGGCAGCGGTACGATCGCTTATGATTCTGTCAATGATTATGATGGAGCCATAAATGGAGCGACATGGTCAACCGGCGTTGTTGGAAATTCGTTGAGCTTTAACGGGAGTAGTGATTATGTCGCTTTCAGTACGGATGAATTTGTCAATACATCAGATAGCTTCTCATATTCTGTATGGCTAAAATTTAACCATGTTATAAATGGAACCTGTAGTGGTCCTGACTATGAATATGAAAGGATGATTGTTTCAGTAAATAATGGTCCATATCTTTACCTTGGCAGCTCAGGTAGAATGGTTGCGATGACTTTAGCGAATGATGACTCATGGCTGATCCTTAAAACGAATAGATGCTCATGGTCTGAAGATACCTGGTATCACATAGCAGTTACCCTCGATAGCTCCAAAATGAAAATCTATGTTAATGGCAGCCTGGAAAACGAAATCCCTGGTGGTTTAAAAGGACTATCTGGCGATTCCTTCAACTTGAAATTAGGTAAAATGCACTATATAGATTCTTTCTACTTTTATGGTTCGATGGATGAATTGGCAGTTTTCGACAGGGCATTGTCGGCAGGAGAAATCCAGCAGCATTTCCAAAATGGTTTAATCGGTTTGGGGTATGAGGAGGAACCGCCGGTGGCGGATGCCGGTTCCGACCAGAGTGTGGACACCAATGCCACCGTTACATTGGATGGCAGCGGCAGTTCCGATCCCAACAACCTCCTGCCGCTGACCTACGAATGGGCACAGACCGGCGGGCTTGCGGTGACGTTCACGCCTACCTTGAGTGTGACCACCTTCACCGCGCCGTCCGATCCAACAGTGTTAACCTTCACCCTGAACGTCACCAACAGCCTGGGACTGCCCTCTGTGCCAGATACGGTCGTGATCACCGTAACCAACCAGCAGCCGGTGGCCGATGCCGGTCTCGACCAGAGTGTGTACACGAATGCCCCCGTCACGTTAGACGGCAGCGGCAGTTCAGACCCCGACGGTGATCTTCCGCTGACCTACGGGTGGACGCAGACCGGCGGCCCGGCGATAACGCTGAGTAGCCAGACGTTCGTCTCGCCGACCTTTACCGCTCCTTCTGATCCGGTGGAACTCACCTTCACCCTGGTCGTCACCGACAGCCTGGGGCTGGCTACCCTGACGTCAGATGAGGTGGTGATCACAGTACAACCGTATCACGTTTACATCCCGTTGGTCATACGGTAGTAGAGAAACAGCACCAGCTGGCCGTGTGCGCTCGCAGGCGGCCAGCAGCAGGCCATCAAGGAGAGAGGGTAGTACCTCCGCCGACACTTCAGAACTGCTCGTGATCGTTTCCGGTCAAGCAGCTCCTCAGTATAAGAGCCTTTGCCATAGGCACTAAGTTGCCGAGTGAATCAATAGTCTTTGCAAACTGCGTGCACGTCTGAAGTCACCCCGGCGTGAAGTTTGATAAATGCGCTTTTGGAGCCGGAATACATTCCGCTGGAATGGCTTCCAGGGGAGTTTCTTCCAATCTTCACTACGCCGGTCGGCGTGTGCCATAAGACCTGAGCTCTGCAAGTACCATTACCTTCTCTTACACCGGGCTCACGTCAGCGTATCCTCATGTTTCCATGCGGCATTTGCTTCTTGAGCCATCCCTCCCACCAGGGCATACGGCCTGGTCGCCTACTCTCCAAGGAGAGAGCCGTTGGTGGGTTATTCCGTTCCAAGCAGTCATTTTCCGTGACCTTAGGAGGATGCTTTACACCGGGTTTCATTCGAATGGATATCATGCATAAGGGTACAACATGGCCCGAAACCGTTCCCTTTTGGGCCTGCCTGACAGCCATTTGGCAGGGTCTGCCTGACGACGCTTCGAATACATCTTTGCTTGCGCTCTCCATAATCACCCGCTCAACGCGTCACCATGTTGGCTCACAGCTTAGCGCCTT
>JALHUC010000030.1 GCA_022865845.1 bacterium
CCTCCGGGTCCTGCCCCTGGAAACCGCCTGAACCCGGCTCACCGAGTGTCAGTGCCCGGGCATCCAGTGAGGAAGAACGTCCCGTGAGGGCAGGCAGAGCTTTGGTGAGAAAATCAGTGGGAATAGCCAGTCTGCCGCCCAGATTGACAAGGGGGCCCGACATGAGGGCGAACAGTCCCCGTGACAGGACGAGGGGTGATTCCAGAAGCAAACGGCAAGAACCCCGGTCGCCAACCAGGTCCAACCTTTCCCCCAGGACATCCAGGCTCGAACGCAGATCGAAGATCTCAATGAGGGACTGCAGATCGATCATCCCCGATCGTACAGTAAGCTGCCCGGCCTTGCCTCCCGGCAGCTGAACGGAGATCGCCGATGTCTGTGAAAAGGCATCCACTGGCAGAACAAGGGCAATGGAGATGATCCCCATCAGGATGTATTTGCACATGAAGTGTTGTGGAAAAGATTTCATTCTCATCAATTCCATGACCGCCGAATATTCAAGAATTGCATATGGGGTAATATAAGGGCCATTTGCAGATTAATTATCAATTTTCAGTTGGTTATGCTTTTCACCGATCACCGATAACTGATCACCGATCACCGTATTTAATAATCCCTCGGCAACATACCGGGGACCTCTGACTGTGGAACATAACCCGGTGTATAGGTCCTTGTGCCAAACTGGCCTCCGGTCCTGTTGGGAGATTTAGCATACTCCCTGGGTGCCGTACCGATCTTGAACGCCTCGTAGATGAAGCGGTCTGCTCCCGGACCAGCCAAAAGGCCCGAATCAGGCTCAATTTTCACCATCTCGATCCCGGGAGGTGGAGGTGGGAAGGGAAGAACTGGACGGTCCTTCATAGCCTTCTCCATGAAGTTCACCCAGATCGGGGCTGCGGCACGAGAACCGGTCTCATTCTGTCCCATGGGAGCTTCCTCATCAAAACCTACCCAGGTACCGGTAACCATCTTGGGAGTAAAGCCCATGTACCAGGCATCGACCATGTCGTTGGTCGTACCGGTCTTGCCTCCGCTGGGCCGCCCCAAGGCCCTTGCCCGCCATCCTGTCCCCGATTGCACAACACTGCGCAGGAGGTTTTGCATAATGAAAGCGGTATCCTCGGAAAGGGACCGCGTCAACTCCGCACCGCCCTGCTCCAGGACGTTACCCTCCCTGTCCTCCACCTTCATGATGAACCAAGGAGCCGAACGCAAACCCATATTGGCAAATACGGTAAAAGCGGAGGTCAGGCCTATGGGGGTGATCCCCATGCTTCCCAGCGCGATAGACAGATCCTCTGGGAGTTCTTCCTCAATACCGAACCGCTTGGCGTATTGGATGACCGCCTGTATCCCCAATTTCTGCACTAACTTTATCGTAATGACGTTCCTGGACTGGACCAACCCGGTTCGCAGGGGGGTGGGTCCGTAGAACTTTTCGGAATAGTTGCCCGGCTTCCACTTCAACTCCTGAGATGGGTCATCGTAAATGATGGGGGAATCAATAATAATGGATGAAGGGGTGAAACCGTTATCCATCGCGGCACTGTAGACTATGGGCTTGAAGGCGGAGCCGGGCTGCCGTATGGCCTGAGTCGCACGGTTAAATTCGCTTCGGTTGTAATCGTACCCCCCTATCATGGCGAGGACCTGCCCGGTAGGAGCGTCCATACAGATCAGAGCAGCCTCGGCCTTCGGTTCCTGCTCCAGTGCAAACAGATCACGGTTTTCACTGTCTTTGACTGCGAGGTACCGGGCCATGATCAGGGAGCCGATGCTGACTACCTCGTCAGCTCTTTTTACGGCATATTCCGTATAGTCTATGGTGGTGTCGATGGGCCTGGCCCACTTCATCTCCTTC
>JALHUC010000247.1 GCA_022865845.1 bacterium
ACTCGAGCGCAGCGAGTCGTTGACCCCTAAAATTCGCTATGATACAAAAAACGGATAAATCTTTGGAAGTTACGAAGGCTGCCCAATGGTAGCGGTCAGGGCTTCGGAAATCGGTCACCTCCCGGAAAAGGATGCCTGGGCTTTTGAGGCTTTGAAAGAGCTCTTTGTCCGGGAAAAGGGGTTTGACCTGGAGGCGTACAAGGAACGGTGCATCCTCCGGAGGATCTACCTGAAAGTGCGCTCCAGGGGTTACAACAACCTGGGTGTCTATTATCGGGCTCTCAGCCGGGACCCTGAAGAGCTGGAACAGCTATTTCAGTATCTGACGATTAATGTCACTGAATTCTTCAGGAACCCATCGGCATTCCAGTATCTCGAGAAAATGATATTCCCTCGAGTAATGGCAGAGCACAGCCTCCATGGTACCTTTGAAGTCTGGAGTGCCGGGTGTTCAAGCGGAGAGGAACCTTACAGCCTGGCTATATCTCTTTTGCGTGCCAAAAGGAGACACAGGATTCGTATCCCTTTTCATGTTCTCGCCACCGATGTAGACAGAGCCATTCTGGCAAGGGCAAAAACGGGGATTTACAGCAGAGAGTCTCTTAAGAACCTGGAAGAAGAGGATATAAAGGAATTCTTCAGGGAGGAGGAAAAAGGCTACAGGATCAGTAGCGAGGTCAGGGAATGTGTCACCTTTCGCACCGGTGATGTTCTGAAATACAACCCCGGCCCAATGCACAGTCTCATAGTTTGCAGGAACCTGTTGATCTATTTTGAAAGGGAGAACCAGGAGAAGATCATCTCGGGTTTTTCCAGGAACCTTTTCGATGGCGGTTATCTCATGCTGGGAAAGGCTGAGACTTTGATAGGGAAAAACAGGCTTTATTTTCAGAGCGTCTCACCCACTGAGCGTATTTACCGATTGAGGGAAGCGCCGCTGGCAGATAATTTGTAGGTACATTTGAGCTCATTTAGCGGGAAAGGAGTCCCCTGCCATGAGAATGGAAATAAGATACAAGCTGATCCTTGCGTTCCTGTTCGTTGTTGCCATAGTGATCTTTGTTCCCTATGTTTTCGACCTGCTTGGGGTGAAGGAGGGAGCCTATAAGGAAATGGGGGCGGGTTTTGCGGCTATCGCCGTGGGACTTGGCCTTGGCAGCTTTTTTGCCAACGGTATTACACGGGACATCCGGGAAATGAGAGATGTGGCTTTAAGGATTAGCGAGGGCGATCTCACCCTGGATCTCACGCCGACGAAGAGGAATTTTGAGGATGAAATTACCGACTTCAGGGAGGCTTTCCGTGTGATGGTCCAGTGGCTCTCTCTTCTGGCGAAGGGTCTCAAGACCTCTTCCGAGGATGTACATGATTCGGCCCAGACCCTTTCAGCTACTGCTGAAGAGATGAATGCTTCAACCGAGGAGATAGCCGCTGCCATTGACGGTATAAGCAAGGGTGCAGAAACTCAGGCCAGTCAGGTGGAGAGGATGTCCAGCACGATCCATCATATGGCCCAGAGCCTGGCGGCGGTGGCGAAAAAAGGTCATGAATCTGCCAAGGTCTCATCCGAGGCCGGGTTTACCGCTGAAGCAGGGAGAAAACATTCTGAGAACATGATCACCAAGATAGGCCAGGTTTTCGATAACGTTTCCAAGGCTGGTGATTCGGTCATGTCCTTTGGCGAGAGCAGCAAAGAGATCAGCCAGATCGTCGACATTATTACTAATGTCGCCCAGCAGACGACCCTTCTCGCGCTTAACGCCACCATCGAGGCAGCGAGAGCCGGAGAGGCAGGACGGGGTTTTGCTGTTGTGGCAGAGGAGATCCGGAAACTGGCAGCCAACACGGAGCAGTTCGCCGAAAGGATCTCAGGAATAGTCGGCCGTATCCAGAATGAAAGCGAGCAGGTTCTGGTTTCCATGAAAGATGTTACCGGTGTGCTCGATGAAGGGCAGGATATTATTCAGAGCATGGGAGAAGCACTGGATGAGATCGTCAGGGCAGTAATGGAATCTACCACCCATGCCCAGGAGATATCGCAGCTGACAGAGACACAGAGTGCCGCTGCCAAAGATATAACCGATATTATCGACGAGGTTTCCAAGGTTGCCGAAGACAACGCCGCCTCCACGGAGGAAGTGTCGGCGGCAACAGAGGAGCAGACAGCTTCCATGGAAGAGCTGGCAGCTTCCGCCCAGGACCTTACCGCACTTTCGGATAAACTGCGAAAGCTATCCGAGGAGTTCAAGGTCTGATACCATGACTAGAATCTTGCCCCCAGACTCCGGCTCAGCGCAGGTTCCGAACCTTCCGGCGCATGAAGTTGTGGTGTGTGCTGTAGGCAGGGAGTACTTTGCTCTACCCCTTGAATCTCTGGCCGAGATCTTTAAGGCCACGGAGATCACGTCGCTTCCTTTGGCCCCATCCTATCTGGTGGGAGTGATAAACGTTCACGGTAATCTGTCCTCGGTGCTATCCCTTGGAAGGATCCTGGGGCTGGAAGATACCCGGGAGGAAGGCCTTTTGCTCATCCTGACTTCGGATCACGGGGGTATCAGTCTTCATGTTGACACAACAACCGGTTTTACCTCCTATGTGACATTGGAGGATGTGGCCCGTGATGCCCATGCTAAAGATCAGAGGGTGGAGATCATCGAGGGTGTTTTTCGCGACAACGGCAGGCTTATTTCACTGATCAACCCCGAGAAACTCCGGGTTTGGATCGATAGTGAGTTCACGAAAGGGGAAGACTGATGGCAGTTAAGGTTTTGATCGTTGATGACGCCATGTTCATGCGTAACATGATCGCGGAGAT
>JALHUC010000248.1 GCA_022865845.1 bacterium
CCCCGAGTTGGGGATGTTGGCCTTGAAGATAATATCTGACGGACCCGCCTTGATCACGGCTATGCCGGGAACCTGGTATCCAAGCCAGGAGAGTTCCTGGTTGATGTACTCCACGGTGGCCCTCAGGTTCTCCTGCATGGATGCGATCTGCTCCTGGTTCCTGAAGAACCTGTCCTGGGAGCTGAAAACCTTGTAGACCACGGACATGATCAGCCCCATGAGCAGGAGGGAGATCATGAGCTCAATGAGGGTAAACCCTCTCTGCCCACGGACGCCTCTTCGGGAACGGTTCAGTCTGGTCTGCAACATTTTCCTATCCTCCATCAACAAGAGAGCATCCGTTAGCGCTCTGATCCGTCCTACTGGAAATATTCCATATCCTTGAGACCGATCTGGGTCTCCATGTCCACGTGTTTCTCCACACCCTGGGACATCCAGCTGACCCGGATCCGGATCGTTTTAAAACCGGTAATGGGAAAGTCGTGAACCACGTTCCAGGACCTGGTGTAGAGATCTCCCCCTGAAGTGGAATCCGCGCTCTCGTTAAAAGGGCCCTCTGAGAAATCGGGGCTGGACCAGTCGGCCAGGTCGTTGGTGGTATCGGTATCGTTTAAACCCACGATGGCGCCGCCCTGAACGGAGTAAGCGCCGATCCTCTTTAACTCCTCCATCTTGGAGCGGGCCAGGTTCACAGCAGCGCTGTTTTGCCTGGAAGCCGCGTTCCCGAAACCTGACTGCATTTGGAGTTTCATGATGCCCAGAATGCCGATGGCCAGAATGGTCATGGCGATGATCAGCTCCAGGAGGCCGAACCCGTCTCTGGATTTAGGGGTTAACCCTTTAATCATCGGCCTGCACAGGCTGTGAAATCGATAATGCTTGCCTGAATTGGTATCTTCGTAATTCGTCATTGCCATACCCCACTGCTCCATCGAAATACCTTCACTCGCCCCGTGATCTGAACAGATACTGCATACCCCTGACCCAGGCTGTTCTTCAGGTAGATGACAGCTGGGGTAGGAGTGGTCATGGAACTTTGCAGGTTTATGACCGGGACACCAGTAGGCCTGTAGCCAAAATACCCGCCTTTGGTACCCCCGGCATAGGTGCCCACTGCATGGGTCGTAATAAAGTTACCGGCCCCCGGGAAGGTTGTGCCGTCCGGTCCCGCCCCGGAGGTGAAACCGTCGGGGAAGCCGAAGCTGACGTTGGGCGGCAGTTTGAAACAGGGGGTGGAACCCACGATGTCAGGAAGGTCGATACGGGCAGCGTTATAGTCAGCCGGGTTGTCTGCGGTGTTGTAGGGCGCTTCGTCAACGAACCCCGTGAAATAGTGGCTGCCCGCCGTGTCGTAGTTGACATCCATCCAGGCCATCTTGTTGGTGGCCACAGCTCTTACCTTAAGGTACTGCAAGGTGGCAGCGACCTTGTTGGCGGTTGCCCTGAGGCGGTACTTGGGAAGGTCCCCCAGAAGGTTGTAGACAGCTATAGAGGTGATGATGAGACTGATGGAAACAGTCAGCATCAACTCCACCAGCGTAAATCCCTTTTCATTTTTGGAAAACCGCTTCTTCATGTTTCCTCCATGCCACTGGTAAAGCAAGAGCCGTACCATGCATAACCCCCCTTTAATAAAGGATATTTACGCCAAGCCAAACTTTTGGAACGCACTTTTTTCATAGCAAAAAGATAACTTTTACAAGAGCAGTGAACCGTGAACAGGGAAATCATGGTCAATAAATCAACCGCCCACCGGGTCTTTGTTAGTTCCTCCTGCGTTCTGCGTTTTGCATTCTGGATTCTGCTATTTAGGTACCTCTATCTCGTAATCCTTGATCTTGTACAGCAGTGCCCGGTGGCTGATCTCCAGTAGCCGGGCTGCCTGGCTCCTGTTGTATTGGGTCTTTTTCAGGGCTTTTACAATGAGCCTTTTTTCCAGGTGACGAGAGGCGATTTTAATAGACAACTCGTCGGGTGAAAGGCTCACCTCTTCCCCGACCTCCATTTCGGCCAGCAGGGGCAGGATGTCCTCCAGCTCCAGCATAGTGGAATCGGCAAGGATCGACGCCCGTTCGAACAGGTTCTCCATTTCCCGGACGTTTCCGGGCCATGGATACTTCAGCAGGGCCTTCATGCCATCCGGGGAAAGGTTCCGCTGCCCGCCACCCAGGCGCATGGATATGCGATAGAGCAGGTGCTCAGCCAGGGGATAGACATCTTCGGGGCGCTGCCTCAGGGGCGGGATCTGGATCGGCACAACATTGAGCCGATAGAAAAGGTCCTCCCTGAACCGGCCCTCCCGGACCGCCTTTGACAGGTCCACTGCGGTAGCGGCGATGATCCTCACATCGACTTCGATAGCCGTATTATCCCCCACCCTCCTCACCTCGCCCTCCTGGATGGCGCGGAGGAACTTGACCTGCAGCTCCAGGGGCAGGTCGCCGATCTCATCTAAAAACAGCGTACCTCCGCTGGCTTCCTCGAAGAGGCCGGCCTTGTCCGCTATGGCATCGGTGAAGGCTCCACGGGCATGCCCGAAAAACTCGCTCTCCATGAGTGTGGCGGGAATAGCGCCGCAGTTAACGGCGACGAAGGGGTCATCCTTCCATGGGCTCAGGTTGTGAACGGCCCTGGCAAGGACCTCCTTGCCGGTCCCGCTCTCCCCCGTCACCAGCACATGGCTTCTGTACCCGGCGACCTTGCGCACAGACTCCATGATCTTCACCATGGAGGGGCTGCGAGCCACGATCCCCTCGAGGCTGAACTTCTCACCAACCTCCTCCTTAAGGCGGGTATTCTCCCTTCGAAGCCCCTCCCGCTCCTGAGCTTTCCTGAGAGCCAGCAGTATCTCATCAGGCTTGAACGGCTTGCTGATGTAATCGTAGGCGCCCCTTTTCATGGCCTCCACGGCAAGGTCCACCGTTCCGAAGGCCGACATCATGATGACCGTGATATCGGGGTAGAGGGCATGTATACGTTCGAGCAGCTGCAGCCCATCCATCCGGGGCATGCGAATGTCGGAAATGACCAGGTCGAAAGGTTGTTCTCCCAGAAGCTCCAGGGCTTCACTTCCACCCGGGGCGCTGCTGACCTGGTAACCCTCCTTCTGGAGGAGAACCGCTACCATGGAACGGACACTCTCCTCGTCATCGACAACTAATATCTTGTGTAGCTCCATAAATCACCGTCCTGTGAAAGGTTAGTGCACATGTGCACCAGTGCACTAGTGCACCAACCGTCTGTTCACCGTTAATTGTCTTTTTCGCTCAGTCGCTAGGTCGCTCCGTCATTACTCCCCCTCACCCTCTCCCCCGTTCTCCCCCTCCGATGTTCCTCCGTCAGTCTCCCCCTCACCCTCTTCCGGGTTTTCCTCCGCCCTGCGCCCTTCGCCCTGCGTACTTTTTTCTGGCAACAGCACCGTGAACATCGCGCCGCCTTCGTCCAGGTTCTACAAACAGAGCCGTCCCACGTGGGCCTCGACGATGCGGTGGGCGATGGCAAGTCCCAGGCCTGTGCCTTCA
>JALHUC010000249.1 GCA_022865845.1 bacterium
CCAGACCGGCTCATGAGTTGGTTATCCTATTTGCCCGCTGCCATCCTCTCTGCTCTTATTTTACCAGGCGCTCTGATGCGTGATGGTGCGATCGATGCCGGTATCGGTAACCCTTCTCTCTTGGCACTGGCTGCCAGTTTCGCGGTGGCCATCAGGACCAGGAACCTTATCCTGACCATGGTGGTGGGCGGTGTGGTGATGTTTGTAGGGCAAATCGTTCTATGAACGATTTGCACAATTGAGGATTGAGCATTGAGGATTGAGCATTGATTTAATTCGAAATTCTTAATTCGGAATACGAAATTTTTCCCCCTCCTGGCTCCTGATTGCCGATTACTGTTCTTGACATTGGCCCCGTCGCCGGTCTAATCATTTCAGGTTATAAACACTGGAGGGAGAAAGGTCAGGAAACGTGTTTACCGTTGTCTCGTACAAATGCAGGTGTGCAAGCGTGCTAATTACGGTGTGTGCGGTTGTCCTCCTGTCCCTTGCGCCCATCCACGGTGCATATGCCCTTGACCTGGGAAACCTCACCCTCGCGCAGACAATGGAAATTGCCATCGCGCAGAACCTTCATATAGAGGCTGAAAGTTACACATTGGCCTCATCGCGGGCGTCCGTCCTGTATGAACAGGGTAAGTTCGATCCAACCTTCAAATTCACCCTGAGCCATTCCACGATTGATGACGAGTCACCTACAAGTCTGGAACCGACCAACGAGGAGAATTTTCGGGGTGACATGAGTCTGGAACTCAACTCCCCCTACGGCACGACATACGAATTCAGGTTGGGGACGGAGTGGGTGACCACCGACCTGGAGTTCGTTCTTGATGAACCCTACTACGAGTCCGAGGTCGCCTTTATTCTGACCCGGCCGCTGCTCAGGGGATATGGAGAGGATATACCGACAACGGGCATCCGCATGGCAAGGAACAACCTGGAGATATCCAGACTCCAATATGACGACTCTGTATATACAGCTGTGGCAAGCGCCATTGAGGCCTACTGGGAACTGTTCTTCGCCCGTGCGGACCTCGATGTTGCAAGAAAATCGCTGGAATTGGCCCAGAACCTCCTGAAGGAGGTCCGGAACAGGATTCGTGCGGGAAAGCTTGCCTCCCTGGAGGTTTTTAAAGCCGAGGCAGAGGTGGCGAAAAGGCAGGAGTCTCTGATCCGGGCCAGGAAGGCGGTAAGCGATACGGAGGACATGCTCAGGGAGGTGATGAACCTGAGGGAATGGGACATAGAGATCGTGCCTGCAGATATTCCCCCAGAACCGGTCAGTCCGATGGATCTGGGAGAGGCCCTGCAGTTGGCCTTTGAAAAGCGGCCCGATTACAGAAGTGCACTGCTAGAAAGTAAGAACAAGGTTGAACTCAGAAAGTACTACGAAAATCAGAAGAGGTCCCAACTGGATCTTTTCGCCACTGTCAGCAGCAACAGCGTGGATGATCAGATAAAGGATGTTCCGTGGGCCGCATTTCCTCTGGACACTTCTTCGTGGTCGGCCGGTCTGAACTTTTCCAAGCCCCTGGGCGGGCGGGAGGCCGAGGGCCAATATGCAAGAGCCATGAGTGAGGAAAGCCGGGCTCGGGTCCTTATTGAGGTCATGGCCCAGAGAGTCAGACTTCAGGTCAGGGAGGCGTGGCGTAATGTGACTCTCGCCATGGAATCGGTGGATGCGACGATAGTGACAAAGGTTGCGGCGGACAGAAGTCTGCGGGCCGAGGAGGAAAAATTCAGGGTGGGCAAGGCGACATTGAACGATGTCCTGGAGTTCCAGGCTGAATTTGCCAGCGCTCTGTCGTCCGAAAAACGTTCTCGGGCCGACTACGCCATCGCTCTTGCGAACCTGGCAACGCAAACAGGCACGTTGCTGGACACGATCGAATGATCAGTGTCCAGCAGAGTCTAGTGTCTTGTTCTGGTGTCTGGTTTAAATCGCTGCTTCATCATGGTTCCGTTTTACTCTAGACACTAGACCTAGACACCAGACACTGATTCTAGAATCTAAAGCCGATTCTAGAATCTTACTCTGCACTTCAGTCCCGCAGGCAGGCTCAGATCTTTGTTGGACAATTCGATCCTTATCCCGAAGGTTCCGCTGGCCGCATCCAGGACCCGGTCAACTATCTTAATCTTTCCAATATAGGTATTGCCCAACGGTTCCTCAGGTATGACCTCTACCTTTTCACCTTCTTTAATGAAACCCAGCATGCTGAC
>JALHUC010000250.1 GCA_022865845.1 bacterium
AAATGGATGTTCGCCACCTGGTCTTGATCCTGAGGGGGTCGAAATCGGTCACCAGGAGCCCGGCCCCTGACGATTCCACGAGCCGGGGAATTTCGAGGACAGGGTCGCCTTCCAGCAGTTTAAACCCGATGTTCTTCCGGGTCAGGTCTGTTGAAGTCTCCTTCAGGCCTCGAAGCATGAAACCGTAATGTCTCATGGTGGCGTCAAGGAAATCAGGGACCAGGCAAAAGACGACAAGCAGGGGTTCTTTCGCTTCGATGGCCTTTTGCTGTGCGTAAAGCAGGGCCCAGTTGTCGGACACCCTCTGGTCACGGCTCATCCAGTAGACCACCGTTCCTTTTCCCTGGGACCTGTCGTTGAGCTTGTGGACTCGATCCTCGAGTGTCTCTGGCATCGTCAAAGTTCTACTGTCCAGGACCGTCTTGAGTGGATCGAACGGGAATGTGAACTTCCAGGTGGCGCAGGAACCAGGGGATGAAAGGCGGGTTCCAGAAAACAGTGTAGGCGGGGCCTATGATCTCGTATTGGGATTGCCCGGCAAGGTGGGCCTGCAATTTGTCCAGGTATTTCCGGACGTTTTTCTCCTTGTAGGATCCCCGCCCTCCCATGGCGGCCACCTTGCGCTCCGGAAGACGGACAACCCTGACCTTCCCATCGTCGGTGAGTCCTTCGTCCTCAACACCGGGTCCGACATAGAAGACCATCCGGGCCTCCTCGTCAACGCTGCCCTCCACTGGGGCAGACATCGGGATGTTATGACCCTTGATATAGTCAAAGAGATGCCCGAACAGCTGGTTGCTCTTGTCAAAATAACTGCCATCAGCTTCGGTAACCAGGATCCTTGATTCCGGGATCGTCTTGATCTCGATAATCCCCGAAGGTGTTCTCGGGTATATCTTGTCGACACCATGGGATTCACCGGGGGCGGCCAGAAATAGCATGATTGATCCTCCTGCAACCAGGAATGCGGAAAACGATTTCAGGATGCGCACACCCATTGATTGCCCTTCCTTCCCGCAGTTCGTTTACAGGGCGCCTGAAGGTTTGGCACCTGCACCATTATCCATTACCATGCCATAGTCCCCGGTTCGCCCTTGAAGGGACCCACAACATCCGGTGTGATCCAGCCGCCGTAAAACTCCCCGGGTTGGGGTACCACAATCCGGCCGTCCACAGTGCACCGGTCCACCTTGTTGGGGTAAAAGGCGAAAAAGCCGGCAATGGATCCATACCCGGGGGATGGGTCCGGGTAGCACCAGGCGGCGGCTTCGATGTGACGGTCACCAGCCCGAAGATTGAAGTAGATCGCCTGTCCCTTGAATTCACAGAAAGAGGTATGGGGTGATGCTTCCAGCCTCTCGACACGCACATCCCCGGGAGGGATATAAAAGGTGGGAGGGTGGGATGTCTCCAGGATGCGGATCGTGCCGCTGCTCCGGGCGATCTCCTCACTGTCCAGGATGACGGTCACCAGGCGGTCGTCGGGACTGACTGCCGGAGGCCGTGGGTAGTCCCACACGGATTCCTGTCCCGGTCCTGGTACAACGATATCTCGCGATCTTCCTGTCATGGCCTGACACCTTCATCGCTGTTGTCAAATTTCTTACTGCTGTTCCCCTTAGTTTAGCACTCTTCAGATGCGGTATTGGCCAATTCCTTTTTGCGGCCTGAAACGGTCAGCTAGTAGGATAGAAAGGGGCATGACCACGAACCACACTGCTGCAAGGATCAGGAGGCTGTGCCAGGTTCCCATGGGGAAGACGACTCCCCCCAGCCGCTCCCCTGTCCAGAAAGCAGCGGGACCTCCCACAGCTCCAAGGACTGCAGAGAGAAGATAGCGCCCCGAAAGCCAGCGCAGGGCGAAGTGAAAAAGAGTGGCGAACTGCATCCACATGACGGTGAGCCAGAACGGCACCACCCAGTAACTCCAGTACCCTGATTCGAAAACGAACACCCCGGCGAAGGCCTGGGCGCTGTCCACAATGGTTCCCAGGACACCCACGGCCAGCACAGTCAGCAGTTCAGGTTTGCGCTCCCGGGCCAGGACCAGGTGAACAACCAGGAGGACCAGGCCCACACCGGCCCCCGCCCGTGGCCATCCACGTGCCGCCCCCAGGACCATGGCAAACCAGCCAGCCTGGTAGAGGGAGGCGTTGACCAGTGTATCCCTCATCCTCTCCTCTTCTCCAGAGGTTTTTCCAGGACGATCTGATGGTCATCGATGGCCCCTGTCTCGAAGCCGGCCCTGCAGTAGGCGAAATAGTACTCCCACTTTCGCAGGAAAATATCGTCAAAACCCAACTCCCTCGCCTTTTCGTGATTTTCCTTCAGGTTTACATCCCAGTCTTTAAGGGTCCGGACGTAATGACTCCCGATGCTCTCTACTTTGGTGGTCGTGAGTGTAGAGCTTCTTTCCACTGCATCTCTAATCGCCTTCAGGGAAGGAAGGTGCCCACCGGGGAAAATGTGCTTCCTGATCCAGTCCGAGCTTCGCCTGTACTCGCCGTAACGCTTGTGCGGGATGGTGATGACCTGGAATACGCCTGTCCCCCCTGGCTTGAGTACCCGGTCACAAATGGCAAACCATTTTCCCAGGTTACCGTGGCCCACCGCCTCGAGCATCTCGATGGAGATGATCTTGTCGTAGCTGCCATCCAGGTACCGGTAGTCAAGTAACTTGAGGGTCACCCTGTCCTCGAGGCCGGCTTTCCGGACCCGCTGCCTTGCCAACTCCAGCTGCTGTGTGGAAATGGTGATGCCGGTGACGCGGCATCCCGTATTTCCTGCAGCTTCGATGGCGAAACTTCCCCAACCGCATCCGATCTCCAGGACGTGATCTTCCGACGTGATACCGGCCATCTCAATGATGGTCCGCAGCTTTAGTTCCTGGGCCTTCCGGAGGGTAGTATCCGGGCCTGGGTACATTCCGCAGGAGTAGGTCATGCTCCTGTCTAAAAAAAGGGCGAAAAAATCGTTACTCAGATCGTAGTGGGCTGCGATGTTCCGCCGGCTTCCTTTCACTGTGTTGGGGTTGAGAAGGTGCCGCGTGTACGCGAAGGTGCGGCCCAGTGCTGACAGGAGGTGGTGCCTTTCCTTGATTTCATCAAGGTTCTCAGCGAGAAGGCTCAGAGTCCCCGCCAGATCATCGGACATCCAATCCCCGGCCACATAGGACTCGCCAAATC
>JALHUC010000251.1 GCA_022865845.1 bacterium
AAATTACCCGATTATAACAGGATATGGGTGGGAGTCTAGGGGGAAACACTGTGGCTTGCTGGAGTATCCGAAGGTCCTGGACTCGAAGTTCGGAACCTGTGAAATCAGTTTCCATGCAGAATGCTGAAGGCCTTTTCGCCCTCTCTCCCACTCGCCCCCTCACCCTCTCTTGACTGAAGGTTTCAACCTTTGGCGGGTTCCGGCCAATTATCGGTGTTGAATTCCTCGGATCCGTCCCAGCACTCTTTCGAGCAAAAATACACCGCATCGCAGGAATCCTCATAGGCGGCAAGGCTCATCTCGTAAGGCTCCCCGTCAATTTTATGCCCGCACTCAACACAGTAATACTGGAAAGGTGCGTTGGCTTTGATCCCGCTCTTGTCCACTTTGGGCATGGTCAAACCTCATATGTTACATTATGTGTATTTCCTAACCCATTGTTAATATAAAATATTCTAGAAATTTTTTATTCCAAAGGCCCATCGCTTGCTGGAAAAATAGTTCCACAGGCTTGCCACGACTATCCCTGCAGCAAGAGCCGCGTTCGCCAGGGCCACCGGACCGAGGATCTTTCCTAGCCACGCCTCAGAATTAATTATAACAACGAAGACGACGCTCCTGAGCAGATACCCCAGTGTACAGACCCCAAGGAAAACAGATAGTCTGGCTTGCTTCTTCTGCTCGTGGAACGTCCACCTTTTGTTCAGGGCAAAGTTGAAAAAAACCGCCACCAGAAAGGACAGGGATTGGGAAAGAAAGCCCCCAAGGGCGTGCCCGAGAGTGGCCAGGCTGACATACCACATAGCCACATTAAATACCGCGGCGTCCACAAAGGCCCCCAGAAGTCCCACCAGGCCGAACTGGATGAACCGTACGACATTGGGCCAGCGTTCCCTGTACAGCGAACCCAGTTGTACCAGATAGGCAAGCATGACCTTGCCCCCAAGCTTACTTTCCCCGAACTGCCTGTCAGTAAACACGTAGGGGACTTCCTTCACCGTCTCGTATCTACCCCTGGCGAGGACTTCCAGACCGATCTTGTACCCGATGGGTCTCAGTTCAACAGCTTCAATACAGCTCTTCTTCAGGGCGAAAAAACCTGATGTTGTATCTTTGACCGGCACCAGGGGCCTGGCCAACAGACCCGAGCCCCAGGAAATGACCCTTCTGCTCAGGGGCCAATTCTCGATACCGCCGCCCTTGACCCGGCGGCTTCCCACAGCTACGTCAGCAGCACCGGATCTTACAGTTTCAAGCAGTTCCGGAAGTACTTCCGGTGGATGGGAGAGGTCAGCATCCATGACCGCTATGATGTCACCGGAAGCTTCCTCAAAGCCCCTTTGCACAGCTCCGGAAAGTCCCCGCTCACCTTCTCTCACGATAACCCGCACCGTACGTTCAAATTCGCTCTTTTCTCCCTCGCTCACTTCCCTTGATACAGTGCGTATTTCTTCAGCGGTACCATCGGGGGAATCGTCATCGACGAAAAGGAGTTCTGCCGACTCCGGGATAGCCCTGAAGGCTTTCATCACCCGCTCAACGAGGGGTCGGATATTCTTTTTTTCGTTATAGGTGGGCACCACTACAGTAAACATTATGTTTATCAACCTTTCAGGGTCCTTTTCTCCCTCCGCAGTCCGATATCCGTGACGTTCTCCGCATATACCCACAGGATCGCCCTTGTTGATCAGGGAGACGGTCTGTAAGAAAATCCTTTACGATAGTAGACCAACCCAGCGGTACGTCCATTTTTCGTCACAGGAAGTTCAACGGCATCGCCCAGTTTTTCAAAGTAACTTTCAAGGCGATCATCCTCAAGTCCTGACCTTTTGAAACTGACCAGAATGGCGTCTCGTCCGGCAGCATCTGTTTTATCCAGCCAGAAGGACCACATGAGGCTGTTCCTGCCGATAAGGTGGCGCCCGGCGGGTTCTTTTCCTCTGTTGGCGCTACGATAGAAGGAGTACTCGCTGGTGATCCAGTAGTCCTCCATCCCTACGACGAGTGGTTTGCCATTAACATTTGTTTCCATGGGGATTAAGTCGATCTCACTGGCCAGTTCATCCCAGGCCAGTGGCAAGGCCATCCCCCGGACCGGTGTCGCACCCGGCATACCGGCCGCTATAAAATACAGCAGGCCGCCGAAAAGGAGGAAACACCCTGTCGAGTTCCTGAGCCAGGATCCCGGTGTGAGGCTTTTCGCTATTTGGTCACCACCGCGCTCGAACCTGGACAACTGGCTCAGAATCCCTCCGAGGAGAGGGAAAACGGCAAACCAGACCGGACCTGTCCAGTTGAACTTGGACAGGCCCTGGAAGCTGTGCAGAGCGAAGATCGTCAGCGGGAACAGCGTGTAGACTCGAGCGAAAGACAGTTTGATACCTTCAGGATCGATATCCTGTAATACAGCTTTCAAACGACCTTTTCCGGGAAACAAAGCCCTGTAAACGGCGGCAACGCCCAGAGGCGTTATGACGATGAGTATGTTTATAAGAAGAATGTGGAATGAAAAGTTTGATTTTCCGGACCAGCGCCTGGCCCCCTGAAAAGCGAAAGATGCCCAACCGTTTTCGGCATTCCAGATGATGACAGGCAGAAATAGAAATATCGATAGAGCCGCGCCAATGTATAGTTCCGGACGCAAAAGTGTTCGGCGGGTCCTGCCCCTGATGTGCAGGAGAACAAAGATGAGGGTAGCCGGAGCCAGCAGGACGATCGTATATTTTGAGATCATTCCAAGGCCGAGGCAAATACCGACACCGATCCAGGCCCGATGATAACCGTCTATCAGCGCACGGGAAAGAAAGTAGAGTGCTCCAACCCAGGCCGCGTAGACGGGGGGATCGGGCATCATGAACATCCCGGTGCCCAGATAGATGGGCAGCACAGAGACCATCAGGAGGGTGATCAGGGCCGCCGTCTTGTTAAAAAGGTTTTTCGTCAGGCGGTACAGGAAAAACACGGTGACGCCCCAGCACAGGATGGCGGGCAACCGCACGGCGATCTCCAGGTTGCCAAGAAGGCCGGTGCTGAGGTAGTTCAGCCACCCGACAACAGGCGGGTGGTCAAGATATCCGAGATCCAGATGCTGGCCATAGTTCCAATAATAAGCCTCCTCGGGGATAAGATCGATGATCCCGGCGTACAGGATCCGCAGCAAAAGGGAGTATCCAGCCGCTGCCAACGCCAGAACCCGCCAGCGGATACCTGTCTTTTCTTCTTCATCAGCCCTCGGGAACAGGAAAAATATGATCCCGACGAAAAAAACCGCGGCCCCTGCAGTAATGCCCCCCAGGTGGGCAAGCCTCAAAGGAAAACCCGACAGGCGCACCAGGGTGGGAATCATCGCCGCGCGAAGCAAAAGGGCAAGAAAACAGATCACCACAAAACGAAAGAGAAAGAAATGTCCACTATCATCCCTGACTGCCTGTGTACTGATACGATGGCCACGAACAATGAGAAAGTAGACCGCGATCGCGGCAGCTGCAAAACTGATCAACTGTGAAACGGCGGCACCATAACCGAGGGCATCGAGGAGGTTAAAAACTGCAACGTCGACGAAAGCGCTTGCCAGGGCCGCCCCGCCCAGTTTTTTGCTGTCCCCTATTATCCGGGCTCCGCCAGCAAGCCGGATGATCTGTTGAAGATAGTTCATGATAACGCGCGATCCGAGCTTTGAGATTCCCTTCTCACGATCTGAAAAGGTAATGGGCACTTCCATCACACGGAGGGTATCGTCGGACTGAGCCATGATCTCCAACCCGATCTTGTAGCCGTGGGACATTTGTCCAAACCTGAGCAAAAGTTCACGGCGAACGCTAAAAAAACCGGCCATGGGGTCACGAACACTCACTAGCGGCCAGGCCAGAAGTGTGGCGGCCTTGGAAAAAAGCCGGCGGTGCCACGGCCAGCCTGGTATTTTACCGCCCCTGACATACCGGCTCCCTATGACCATGTCGTGGGTAGCGTCCTGAATGGGACGCAGCAGCTCAGGCAGGGATTCCGGTGGGTGACTGAGGTCGGCGTCCATGACGATAACGATGTCTGCCTCCGTCTCACCAGCTGCGTGGAGGACGTCGCCCGACAGCCCCCTGCTGCCGTCGGACCTGATAAATCTCACCGGTTTGGTTGCTGCCCATTTTTCCACGGCCTCGGCGGTACCGTCCGTTGACCCGCCGTCTGCAACCAGGACATCTGCGTTCAGTTCGTCCTTTTCGATGACATCGAAAACACGACTCAGCAGTGAATCGATATTCTGAACTTCGTTAAGGGTGGGGATAATGATGGACGTGCGCATTTAAACCTGCTCCTTCAAGGTCACACATATATCACCTGCATGCGGAACTATTTATACACTATCGCCATCAGCACTGAACAGAGATAATGGGTTAAAGGCAAAAGGTTAAAGGGAAAATAGAGGGATATGGGACAAGGTAAAAGGGACAAGTACTCGCGTCAACTCGCCCCTTGTCCTTTGTATCTTGATCTTTGTGTGTAATAGAATATCAACCGTGAATAAAAAAGAGGCCCACAGGCCTCGTGACCTAACGGTTTTTCTCCCCCTCCCCATTCTCCCACTCTCCCCCTCGTGAACACATGGGTACTTCCCATGTGATCACCACCCCTCCGGTGCCTCCGGTGGCGGAGGCCAGTTATCCGTATTATACATCTCAGAGGCGTCCCAGCACGGCCTGGAACAAAAATCAACCGGTTCAAAACAGACGCAGATACCACAGAAGCTGGTCTGGTAAGGATCCCCTTCGATCCTCACACCGCACTCGTCACACCAAAGATCCACTGTACCGAAAGTTTTTAACTCGGACTGGCTGAAAAAAGTCGACATTTCGAACCCCCTTGCCCCTCAAAGCTTATTATCACAGGGGTTAAGAAGGAATGTCAAACAAGTTTGATGTTTGACGTTTGATGTTTGAGGTTATGAACTGGTACGCAGTACGCAGGAGAAAATCAAAAGATAAAAAAACCGTTTGACGCGGAGACGCGGAGACGCGGGGGGATGACAGCTTTGGAGCGTTGGGGCATGGGGGCTTGGCAAAAAATCGTGCACCGGTACACAAGTGCACTGACCATTGTTGAAATTTGAAATCTGGAATCTGGAATTGCCTTATCGAATAGGAGTGGGAGTCGCCTCCCCCGTCCTCTCACACCACCGGGCATACGGTTCCGTACCACGGCGGTTCATGCAGCACATTGAAGTCTTCGAAGCTTATTTGGCAGCGACATGAGACCAAGGGCCTGAAAAGGACTTACACCTTCAAGTGGGTGCGCCCTGCC
>JALHUC010000252.1 GCA_022865845.1 bacterium
AAAGGCCTCTTTCCAGGCAGGAGGCGAGATCCCCATCCCCCGCACGGACAGTGAGGGTGGGATATCTGTCACGTGGAAACCCTACGGGAACATCCTGGAGGTGGCCCCATCTATTGACTCCCAGGACAAGATCCATGTCCAGATCCGCTCAGAGGTCAGCATGGTCGACCATGCTAACGCGATCGAAGGCATCCCCGGGATCCTTACTCGAAGAGTTGACACCTTCCTGAGCCTTGAAACCGGGCAGACAGTCGTCCTGTCCGGTCTTGTCCACAGCGAGGACGCCCAGAATATCCAGAAGGTTCCCCTCCTTGGTGATATCCCAATCTTTGGTGAACTTTTCAAATCACGCAGTTTCCAGAAAAAAGAGACAGAGCTGGTAGTTTTTCTGACCCCCCTGCCAGCCGTTGATGGTCCTTGAAATGAGGACAAATGGCGACCGATGATAACGGTCGAACAGTCGGGTATCGATCCCGACCCGCAATGAAAAGGAGGTAGTCATGAAAAGAAAAGCGAATTGGATGGCCCCCATGAGTTCACTGCTTGTAGTGGCGATCACAGCGGCCTTATTCCTGGTCCCGGGTGCTATGGCCGATGGCGGCAATGCAGCCGTGGCAGTGAATATCAACACTGCCGATACGGGAGAGCTGACATCACTGCCAGGTATCGGCACCTCGAAAGCCACCGCTATAGTCAACTACAGGTCAGAGCATGGTCTTTTCGACACGGTAGATGAACTGACCAATGTTCGGGGTATTGGAGCCAACGTCATTGACAAGATCCGGGATCTTATCAGGGTCCAATAACGGGCAAATAACCGGGGGCAGGCTGAAACCTGCCCCCGCAGGAGGCCTCCCATGATCCTGGTCGCATCGTTCCTCGCACCGACAAAGGAAAACAGAAAAATCTCATTAAAGAGAACTTCCGCAATTATCGGACGAGATGGGAATGCCGAAATTAAGCTGGACCATCCTTCCGTGTCCAGAGAACACGCGCAGATAAAACTAATAGAGGGGAAAAATCACTTCAGCATCGAGGATCTCGGCAGTGCCAACGGTACCTACGTTAATGGTGTTCGGGTCGTTGAACACTCTACCCTTTATCCGGACCAACAACTGGAGGTGGGGCCCTTCAGGTTCAGCCTTTGTCTCATGCCGGATAATAGAGGGCAAAACGGGCAAAAAGATAAAATAGAACTTAACGAGACAGCCAGAGAAGAGTTTATCATTCAGGAAGCGGTTCGAACTCTGCCTAACATGATGTCCCCGACAAAACGTACTGACAAGGAAAGTGACAGCGCCTTCGCCGAGGAAGCCGAGAAGGCTCTGTATAAGAGGATCATGGAGCTCCTCCCGGCAGACACCAAAGCCACTCGTGCAGAGCGCCTTACGAAAATAGCCCTTACTCTCTCCCTCGGACTGGGTCCCCTTGAGGAATGGCTCAGCGATCCCGACATCTCGGAGATCATGATCAATGGGACTGAATCGATCTACATAGAAAAGAACGGCGTATTGAACAACCTGCCTTCACCTTTTCAGGATGAAGTTTCCATTATGAGGATCGTTGACCGAATACTCTCTCCCCTGGGTAGACGTGTCGATGAGAAAAGCCCTTATGTAGATGGACGTCTGCCTGACGGGTCCAGGATCAATGTGATCATACCGCCCGTTTCCCTTACAGGACCGGTGCTGACAATAAGAAAATTCGCAGAAGAGCGCCTTAACATCTCCCGACTGGTTGACATGAAAAGTCTGAGCAAGGAAGCGGCCGATTTTCTGGAAAAAGCTGTGGTCAGCAAAAGGAACATCCTCATTTCCGGAGGCACAGGGACAGGTAAAACAACCCTTTTAAACTCTCTGGCCTATTTCATCCCGTCCTGGGAGAGGGTCGTCACAATTGAAGACGCGGCCGAGCTGGATCTCGAACAGGAACATATCGTACGCCTGGAAACACGGCCTCCAAACATCGAAGGTGAAAGTGAGGTTACAACCCGTGACCTCGTACGGAACTCCCTTCGCATGAGACCGGATCGCATTATCGTGGGAGAGTGCCGGGGATCTGAAGTTCTCGACATGCTCCAGGCAATGAACACAGGTCATGAGGGGTCCATGACCACATGTCATGCCAACTCCCCCAGGGACGCCCTCAAAAG
>JALHUC010000253.1 GCA_022865845.1 bacterium
CATGATCCGCCGCGCCCTTGCCGATGCCGTCCCCATCGTCATCGGCTATATCCCCATGGGAGCAGCCTATGCCATCCTGGCTCGCCAGGCGGGGATGGGGTTGTTTCCAACCGTTCTCATGTCCCTCATCGTTTTCGCCGGGGCGAGCCAGTTCATCGCTGTTGGGCTCCTCGCAGGTGGTGCCACAGGAATTGAAATTGTTGCCACCACTCTTTTCGTAAACCTTCGCCATGTTCTCATGAGTGCGTCCTTGTCACCGCACTACCAGGCTGCACCAAGGGGTCTCCTTCCCTTTGTGGCGTGGGGTGTGACAGACGAGACATTTGCCATTTCAATCGGGCGCTATATTTCCGGAGAGGCGGATCATAGGTACGGTCTCACCCTTCACTATACGGCCTACGCCAGCTGGGTTTCCGGAACGGTGGCGGGAGCGCTTGCGGGGGCGCTTATCCCGCCTGCCCTCCAGAGCAGCCTGGAGTTTTCCCTTTACGCCATGTTTGCTGGCCTGGTGGTCCTCCAGCTTACCGACCGGATTCAGCTTGCGGTGGCAGTGACCTCTGCTGGAATGTGCGGTGCCTTTTCCACCTTCATGGGAGGGACTTGGAACATCATCGCTGCAGCCATGGCAGGTGCAACTTTCGGGCTATTACTTGAAATGTCCGGAATGGGGAATGATAGAAAAAAGGATGACGGCAACCTGGCTGCAGCGAGTTCCAAGTTCCAGGTTCCAGGTTCCAAGTCAACTGATGAAGGCGAAATGTAGATGAACATCTTGGGTTGGAAATTGGTTTTTATAGATTGCAGGTCACCGATTACGGGTCCTTCCCCGGAACCCGGAACTCGGAACCCGGAACTCCGGGGAAAATGAACATGGATACCCAACGCCTCATATTCATTTTCCTCGGCATGATGCTCGTCACCTACATTCCCCGGCTCCTCCCCCTCTTGGCCCTCAGTCAGGTCAGGCTGCCCGACCGGCTCATGAGCTGGTTGTCCTATTTGCCCGCTGCCATCCTCTCTGCTCTTATTATTCCAGGCGCTCTGATGCGTGATGGCGCGATCGATGCCGGTATCGGTAACCCTTCCCTCTGGGCACTGGCTGCCAGTTTCGCGGTGGCCATCTGGACCAGGAACCTTATCCTGACCATGGTGGTGGGTGGGTTCGTCATGTTTTTGGGGCAGATAATACTATGAAAGTGTAGAGTGCAGGGTGCAGAGTGTAGAGGAAAACCTGAATTCAGAATCCAGCAGCCAGCAGCCGGGAGATCGTCATAATTCCTCCTAATGCTTCGTTAACTCACCGCAAATAACGGAACTCCGCCAAGCTCGAGACTCTCGGCAATCGAAAATGTTTGAAAGGCATATTTAATTAAAAGATATTTTCTTGGATTTTGGATTTGTATACTGGATTTTATTCCTTTGAGATCTGAGGTGGCCACCCCTCTACACTCTACACCCTGCACTCTACACTGCCTTTATCCCAACATGTAAATACGCGATCCCCATTGTCAGAGCCCGGCACTTAACCTCCGTGAACCCCGCCTCCATCATCTCCTGTCCTAGCTGTATGGGGTCAGGGAACTGATCCACTGAATCAGGCAGATAGCGGTAGGCTCCCCGGTTTCCAGAAATAATCCCTCCGAGGAACGGCATAACACGGTGAAAATAAAACCGGAAGAGCCGGCCGATCACCGGCCTGTCCATGGGGGAGAACTCCAGGATGACGACCTGGCCGCCAGGGATAAGGACCCTGGCCATTTCCTTGAGCCCGTCCACTCTGTAGGCCAGGTTGCGCAGGCCGAAGGCGATAGTAACTGCTCCGAAGGTGTTTTCCCTGAAGGGGAGGGCGTAGGCATCCCCTGCCGCGAGCCTGATCCTTCGTTCCCTGTTGCCTGAGACCTTGTTCGCGCCCACCTGCAGCATGGGCAAGGTGAAATCGGTCCCGATGATGAGGCGGGATCCGGGAGACCTGTCATCAAGGGTCAGGGCCACATCGGCAGTGCCTGTAGCGATGTCCAGAATGGGCTGATCACCGGTAACCGGTATCTCAGAGGCCAGTTCCCTGCGCCACCTCACATCAGTGCCAAGGCTGAAAAGACGATTCAGAAAGTCGTATTTCCCTGCAATAGAGGCGAACATGCTCCTGACAGCTGGGGAACCGGTTTTTATAGGTTCGGACATTTAATTCTCCGGTAATGTTGAGGTGTTTGACGTTTAAAATATATCGGAATCAGGATGGAATTAGAAGGGAAAGCAAGTCAGGACCAGTTGTCCGAACCTTGAAACGGAGAAACGGGGGGAACCAATGTTTTAGTGCACTGGTGCACCGGTGCACATGTGCACCCAGGATACTTCGAGATCTTAAATTAGCTCTCAATCATTTTCAAAAACTCCCCTGCGATCTTCATGTCCCACATTCCATTCTCAGATTCAGAGCGGAGGATCCGGGCAGACTCCTCGGCAGAGAAGGCTGGCCTGTAGGGCCGACGTCTCGTGAGGGTATCGTAAACATCAACTACCGAAACTATCCTTGCAAGGAGGGGGATGTTGTCACCCTTAAGCCCCTCGGGATAACCTTTCCCGTCTGACCGCTCGTGGTGGTGTTTGATAATGGGGAGGGCGCTGTCCAGGATGGTGAAGGCCCGGCACAGATCGTAACCAAGCTTCGAGTGTGATTTGACCATCATGAATTCTTCGGCAGAGAGCATCCCCTCTTTTGCCATGATCTTCCCAGGCAGGAAGATCTTACCTACA
>JALHUC010000254.1 GCA_022865845.1 bacterium
ACCCGGGAAGGTCATGACCCACCATGCCCTCAGGATCATGGAGCGGCCCATGGCTATCATGGCACCCCACTCAGGGATGGGCGGCTGTGCGCCCAGCCCCAGGAAGCTTAAACCCGCCGCGTCTAAAATGGCGGAGCCGAATCCCAGGGAAGCCTGGACGATAATGGGCGCCATGCAGTTGGGCAGAACCGTGTTGAAAAGGATGCGGCGGTTCCTTGCCCCAACGGCCCTTGCTGCCAAAACATAGTCCTTCTCGTTCTCTTCCAGAACGGAGGCACGCACGATACGAGCGAAACGAGGGATACTGATGACCCCAATGGCCATCATGGCGTTTCTAAGGCCCGGCCCCAGGTAGGCTACAATGACGATGGCCAGAAGGATGCCGGGAAAAGCAAGGATAATGTCCATGATGCGCATAATGACGTTGTCGATCCACCCCCCGAAGTACCCCGCAATTGCCCCGAAAAAGGTCCCAAGGATAAGGGCTATCCCGACGCTGACAAGACCCACAATGAGGGACACCCTGGCCCCGAAGATGAGACGTGAAAGCATGTCGCGCCCCAGGTCATCAGTGCCCAGAATATTTTTCCCTGAGCCTCCATCCTCCCACATGGGCGGTATGAGCTGATCGTAGAGAGCGTTCTCCACCGGATTGTGAGGTGAGATCAAGGGAGCGAACAGGGCCAGGAACACAAAAACTGTGATGATGACTAGTCCCGCAACACCCGTTTTGTTTTTGAGCAGTTTTTCCAATTGATCAAAGAAGGGATGACGCGTTTCGGAATCTGTCCACCTGTTGAGTAATTTGATCATGGTCAGGCCTATTTCACCGAAATTCTTGGATTGATGACAGCGTAAAGGATATCAACCAGAGTGTTGACCACGACGAAGACGGTTGCCACCAGCATGGTGCCGCCCTGTATAACCATATAATCTCTCTTGACCACTCCCTCGTAGATCCATTTTCCTACTCCGGGCCAGGAAAATACATGCTCGGTAAGGATGGCCCCCCCAAGGAGGATCCCGAACTGCAGGCCGATCACAGTGACCACCGGAATGAGACTGTTTCTAAGAGCGTGTTTGAGCACCACTTTGGTCTCACTCAGCCCCTTGGCCCGGGCCGTCTTGATGTAATCCTGGCGCAGGACCTCCAGCATGGAAGAGCGGGTCATACGGGCTATGATGGCCATGGGGATGGTTGATAGAGCGATAGCAGGAAGAGCCAGATGTTGAAGGACATCCCAGAAGGCCTTCCAGTTACGGGTGATAATGGCGTCGAGCACGTAAAAGTTGGTGATGACTTCCAGTTCCGTGTTCACTCCAATGCGTCCTGAAACGGGGAGCCACCCCAGATGGAGGGAGAACACGAGCATGAGCATGAGCCCCAGCCAGAACACCGGCATACTGACCCCTATGAGGGAACCAACCATGCTCAGGTAATCGAAAATGGAGTACTGTCTCGACGCCGACACAATCCCCAGAGTGACCCCGAAGAGACACGCCAGAAACAGAGCGGCCAGGCTCAATTCAATTGTGGCGGGGAACCGTTCCTTGATCTCCACGATGACCTTCTGGCGGGTCCAGATCGTCTCCCCCAGGTCGAGCTTGATCAGCCTCTTGAGGAATAATCCATACTGGACGTGAAGAGGTTCGTTGAGACCGAGGTACTCGCGCATGGCCTCCAGAGACTCTACGGTGGCCCGCTCCCCCAGGAGCAGCTCAGCCGGGTCGCCTGGTGTGATGGACAGGAGAAGGAACACAACGATGGAGACACCCAGGAGGGTGGGGATGATGGTGAGACTGCGGCGAATGATGAAACCGAGCATGGCTCCTCGCTACGACAGCTTTGCCCGGAGCTCGGGCAGTCCAAAGTCCAATGTCCAATGTCCAAAGTAAAAGCCGGCCTTGAATCTGAAACTTGAATCTCGAATTGTCTTAACCATCATAGCCCAGGTAACAAAGCACAACCAAGCCTGAAGTTCATGCTACAAGATAATATGAATTGGTCAAAAGAAGCTATGACCATGCTCATAATATCAAATATGCGATCACGCCTGACGAGATGCTCCCTTTCGGTAAATCATGGGGATCTCAATGGAACGTTGGACGTTGGATTTTTCCAGACCTCCGGCCTGAAGACAAAAAAAGGGAGGGGAAACAATTTTCCCCTCCCTTTTTCGTTCAGGCTGTTAGTTTTTCCACACGTTCTTCATGCGGACAGAACCGGTGGGGTGAAGCTTGAAGTTCATGATGTTTTTGCCCATGGGCCAGATGACCGTGGAGTGAGCCACCGTGAGGACCGCCACATCGTCGAACATGACCTGCTGGGCCTCTTTGTAGATCTGGGCCCGCTTGGCCTGGTCAATGGTAGTCTTGCCCAAGAGCATGAGCTCGTGGTAGCGCTCGCTCTTATACTGGGTCCGGATCGCCGGGGAGGCCAGGCCGTCGAAGAGCACTGCCAGGAAGTTGTCGGGGTCGCCGTTGTCACCGGTCCAGCCCAGCTGGAACAGATCCATGTCTTCCGGCTGCTCCCGCTGGCGCTTCAGGTAGGTTCCCCAGTCGTAGCTGGTGACGTTGGCCGTGATCCCGATCTTGGCAAGATCGCCGATCATGGCGATACCCACCTTCAGGCCTTCCGGGTTGTAAGGCCTGGGAACAGGCATGGACCAGAGCTTGATCTCCGGAAGCCCCTTGCCCTCCGGGTACCCTGCCTCAGCAAGCTTTTTCTTGGCAAGCTCCACATCGTAGGCGTAGCCGGGGACATCGTCGTTGTAGCCCCACATGGTGGGCGGAATGCCGTTCTTGGCCAGCTGTCCCATCCCCTGGTAGATATTGTCCACAATAGCCTGGCGGTTGATGGCGTGGGCCACCGCCTGGCGTAGAGCCAGGTTCTGCCACAGCTTCTTGGTGTGGTTAAAGCCGAGGTACCCAACGTTCATCCCGGGCTGGGACACCAGCTTCAGGTTCTCATCCTTCTTGACCAGATCTATGTCGGCCGGGTTGGGGAACTGGCAGATATCGATGTTGCCAGTCTTGAGCTCCAGGAACCTAACCGAATTCTCGGGAATGGCCCGGAAGACCACCTTGTCGAGATAGGGCCCGCCGCTGGACTTGTCCCAGTAATCGGCAAACTTCTCAAGAGTGATGCTGTCGTCAGCCACCCACTTGACGAACTTGAAGGGACCGGTACCCACCGGGTTACGCAGGTAGGCCTTGGGGTCCTTTATAAATGCCGTGGGGCTGATGATGCTGGCAAAGTCCATCCCCACATTTGCGATAAAGGGAGCTTCCACCCTCTTGAGGTTGAACACGACTGTATACTCACCGGTGGCCTCGATAGAACCTACGGTGTCGTCCATCTCCATGGACACCCAGTACTCGGGCGGCCTCTCCTGTGGCGGGACCTCAAACCCATCGCCGAAGAATTTGAGGTTTCTGTCCTTCATCATGCGGCCGATGGAGAAGACCACAGCGTTGGCGTTAAAGGGGGTCCCGTCGTGGAAATTGACACCCTCCCTCAACTGGAAGGTGTAGGTCTTGCCGTCATCAGAGATATCCCACGATTTGGCCAGTCCTGGTTCAACGTCGGTAGTCTCGTCCTTGTAGGCGACAAGCTGCTCGTAGAGATTGTCGCATACCATGAAAGAGTTCCCGTCCGTCTCGTAGGCCGGGTCCAGGCCCACCGAGTCGCCGCCCCTGCCGAAGACGATGGTCCCGCCTACCTTTGGCCCATCTGCGGAAGTCGCCGTGGACGCCTCCTGCTTGGGAGCCTCTTCTTTCTTCGCGCAGCCTCCGAACACGAAAGCCATGCAAAGGACCAATGTGAACACCAGTGTTCTTCTAAACATAAATCCTCCCTCCTTCTTCAATGGTAATTAGTCGAATAGACCACCCTGCGACACACAACCGGGCCGTGCCGCCAACAACTCTGAAATATATTAGCTGAAATCTCCCCACCGGAAGGTTCAAGCATATTACTTACACTCCAGTATAGCCGATGATAGGTCCTGTTTGAGAACTTTTTTTTTAAGGGCCGTAAGAACGGTATTGGGGTGTGGGAGTACGGGTAAGGGCAGTCCAAAACCCAAAGAAGAAGCAGGGCGGGGTGCGCAACCAGTACCCAGGAACCAGGAGGGGGAGAGTGGGCGAGAGGGGGAGTGGACCTGGAACTTGAAACCTGGAACCTGGAATTCCAACCGCAGGTTGGCGTGATTGTCCGGAATCCAGCATTTAAGATCGACATTGTTTTAACGCAGAGTGCGCGAAGGGGCGCAGAGGAGAGCTTAACTCCGTTTATGGCTAGTTATCATGAAGGCGATGTTTTTTCACCACAGAGTCACCAGACGTCATTTCAGGCAGGGATGAAAACGGCCTTGACTTACGCATAACTTACGCATAGCATAAAAGCAATTCCAGATCCCAGATTTCAAATTCCAGAAGGCCAGGGTCTGGAACAAAACTGAAGATTACATCCTGGGATGCAGGAGTTGGAAATGAGAGGAATATAAACTGTCCGACGGCACTCGGAAGAACTTATCCGGCTCCTGTATCCCTTTTTTGGAATCTGGAATCTGAAATTTGAAATTGACTTCGGAGGTATCCCCATGACCCCTTTAACCCCCAAACAGAAAAAGTTCCTCGACTTCGTCATCGAGCACACGGAGCGAGAAGGATACTCCCCTTCCCAGACCGAGATCGCCCGCGCCCTGGGGTTCAAATCCCTGGGCACGGTTCAGAACTATCTGACCCGCCTGGAGCGAGAGGGGTTCATCCAAAAGGACTGGAACGCGCGCCGCAGCATCAGGGTGCAACTTCCCGAAGGTTACGGGTTCCAGCTTCCCCTTGCGGGTATTGTCTCGGCGGGCAGCCCCATAGAGGCCATCGAAACGTCTGACACCATCCCGGTACCCCCAACCATGGCCGATGTGGGGAATTTCGTCCTGCGGGTTGAGGGGAACTCCATGATTGAGGACGGGATTCTGAACGGGGACTACGTCGTGGTCCGTAAACAGAGCTACGCCGAAAGAGGACAGACGGTAGTGGCCCTCATTGACAACGAGGCCACCGTTAAGCGTTTTTACAAAAAGATCGACCGCATCGAACTGCACCCGGCCAATGCGGCTATGAAGCCGATCATTGTTGAGGAAACGGCAGAGTTCTCAATTCTCGGGGTGGTCGTTGGAGTCATAAGGTACCTTAAATAGTCCAGAGTCCAGCGTTGAGAGTCCAGAGGAGCACTATTTCACCTCTTCTGCATATAGTCCGTTATCGGGCTGTTTTACTCTGGACACTGGACTCTAGACTTTGGACTCGAGCAAATCATGGACCGCGATATCTTACATGTCCATATACCTGCGTTTCCCATAGCATTAGCCCGCATCTCCAACCCCACCCTTCGTAACCGGCCAATAGCAGTAGCCCCGGGCCATTCCGAGCGAGCGCTCATTCAGCACCTTTCCATAGAAGCCCGCTCCGAGGGGTTGTTAGAGGGGATGCCCCTTTTCAAAGCCAGGCGCATGTGTCCGTCTCTCATCATCCTCCCCCCCGACCCGAAGAGGGTTTCAGGCGGCAACAGGGCTCTAGCCAAGCTGACACGGGAATACTCACCTGTCTGGGAACCTTCCTCAACAGGTCGAATATATCTTGACCTCACCGGCTCAGCCCGCCTTTTCGGCCCGGGTCGTGACGCGGCTCTCAAACTGGAGCGGGACCTCACCAAACGCCTGGACCTCACCGGCTGGGTCGGAGTGGCCGGGAACAAACTGGTGTCCAGGATCGCGGCGGGATATCTTCCCAAACCGGGTATCTGTGATGTCCTGCGCGGAAGCGAGGCCGGATTCATCGCCCCCCTGCCGGTAACGGTCATTCCCGGTATAGGGGAGATCCGGCAGCGTATCCTGCTGGGCGATCTTAACCTCAGCCTCGTCGGACAGATCGCCTCCCTCACCCTGCCCCAGCTTTCTCTTCCCTTCGGCTCCTTCGCGCCGCTGCTTTTTCACAGGGCAAGAGGGATCGACCCCTCTCCGGTCCGGCCGCCTCGCCTGACCCCGGAAGTATCCCGCGAGAGCCTCCTCCATGAGGGTGTGAATGACGACACTATCCTCCTGGCGGAACTGTATCGTCTGGTGGAAGAATGCGGACTGTGTCTGCGAAGCACAGGGAAAGCCGCCACCAAACTTATCCTTACCATCACTCATTCTGACGGCCTGTCCCGGCAAAGGACCATCTCCCTCAAGGATCCCGTCCACCGGGACGCACAGATCTTCGGTCTTGTGGAAAGGCTCTTCGGTGAGGTCAGTATGCGGCGTGTGGGCATCAAGTGGATGTGTCTCGTGTGCGAAGGTCTTACCGAACCCAGGGGTCAGTTAGAGATGTTCGCCGGCACGGAAGAGTCGGGCATGGAGGGCAACCTTCAGGACGCCATGGATGCGGTGAGGGGAAGATACGGGATGGGAGCGGTCGGATGGGGGAGAACGCCGCTCCTGCCCAAAGACCAAAGTCCAAAGCCCAAAGTGCAGAGTGCAGGGCGCAGGACGAAGGGCGCAGGGCGCGGAACACAAGGTTCTAAACCTGAAACCCGAAACCCGAAACCCGGAACCCGAAGTCGGTCATGATCACCATGACCGACTTTGTCCCCCTCCACGTCCATTCCTCCTTCTCCCCGGCCTGGGGGCTTCACCATCCGGAGAAGCTATGCCTTGCAGCCAGGAAGATGGGTATCAGCCGCATGGCGCTGACAGACCGTAACGGCTTGTACGGCATACCGCACTTTATCCAGTGTGCACGGGAAGCGGGGATCGAACCTGTCATCGGAACCGAAACTGTCACCGGAAGTCATCGCGCCGTGCTGC
>JALHUC010000255.1 GCA_022865845.1 bacterium
CCTGTTATGGAGGAAACCATGAGTCCGGAAACTGGGAAAGACCCCTTTGAGGCGATGCGGAAACGAAAAGACTTTGAAGAGGCTCTTTATGACCTGGCCGAGACCTTTCGTGTTCTGGGTGACCTGACGAGGGTTCGGATCCTCATGGCTCTGGTGGGTTCAGAATCCTGCGTCCGGGACCTGGCTGAGGGTCTTGATCTCACTGACTCTGCAGTTTCCCACCAACTCCGCATACTTCGAAACAGCCGCCTTGTGAAGTTCAGGAAGGACGGCAAGAACGCTTTATACTCCATTAGCGACGAGCATGTGGCCACCATCTTCGAGGAAGGTCTCGAGCACGTAGAGGGCTTATGATGCACGACTGTAAAATACACTGCGGCCGTTGCCGCCATCATGATGATGAACCTGAGAGTAAGCGCGGAATTTTTTCCAGGCGCCATCGCCACAGAGGCGGCGGCCGCAGATCCGAAAAGATCGATGAGGCCGGTCGCCGCGTGCTCATGGTGGGAAACCCCAACGTAGGAAAGAGCGCCCTGTTTAACAGGTTGACCGGCAGCTATGTCATCGTGTCCAACTATCCGGGTACCACCGTGGCCCTTTCCAACGGTCGGATGCGATACGCAGGTCAGGAATACGCAGTCGTTGACACGCCGGGCATGTACACCGTGTTCCCCATCACCGAAGAGGAAAGGGTGACCAGGCGCATGCTCATGGAGGATCCCCAGGATGTGATCCTTCACGTGGTTGACGCCAAGAACCTTAACAGGATGCTTTCCTTCACTTTGCAGCTTATCGAAGCGGGTCTGCCTGTCATCCTTGTGCTGAACATTATGGACGAGGCACAGCAGGTGGGGCTGGAAATTAACGTTGAAAAGCTTCAGGAGAAGCTGGGCATACCGGTAGTGGCGACTGTCGGGATCTCAGGTAAGGGAATAAGATCTCTCAAAGAGGCTATCGCTGCTTATTCGGCAAAATCAGATGGGATTAACATCGATTACGGCCTTGCCGTTGAAATGGCCGCAAGGGAAATCTCCAGTGTCATGCCCGACACCACCTTTTCCCACAGGTCCGCGGCCCTTCTTGCGCTCCAGGAAGACAAAGACGTGCTGCGGCTCCTGTCCACCCACGGTTCGGATAGTGCCCAAAAAGTCTTTTCGGTACTGAACCTCCTGAAAAAACAGTTGGAGCACCCCGTCGGCTACTTCCTGACCATGAGTCGCCAGCGCAGGTCCGATCAGATCCTTGAAGGGGTTATAACAAAAGGTGAGGTTTCCGGCGGGCAAGCGGGTGCCAGGCTGGACCGGCTGCTGATCTCTCCATGGACCGGGGTCCCTATCCTGCTGGTTGTCCTGTATTTCGGGTTTTACCGTTTCGTGGGAGGTTTTGGAGCCGGAACCGTTGTGGATTTTCTGGAGGGACACATTTTCGAGAAGTTCTTTGTTCCCTTCGTAAACGGATGGACCGAAAGGCTGATACCGTGGAAGCCCCTCCAGGATCTGATAGCCATGGAATACGGAGTGCTGACCCTGGGTGTACGCTATGCCGTTGCCCTCGTGATGCCCATTGTGGGTGCTTTTTTCCTCATCTTTTCCATGGTGGAGGACAGTGGATACCTTCCGAGACTTTCCCTGCTCATAGACAGGCTGTTCAAAAAGATCGGACTTTCCGGGCGCGCCGTCATACCTATGACTCTCGGTTTCGGCTGCGGGACCATGGCAACCATGGTCACGAGGACTTTGGAATCGGTGAGGGAGCGTGTTATCGCCACGGTCCTCCTGGCACTGGCGATCCCCTGTTCAGCACAGCTGGGTGTGATTTTCGGTCTCGCCGCTGATTCGCCGGGGGTGATCGTCACCTGGATCGGGACAGTAGGGGTGGTTTTTCTTTTAATCGGTTACCTGACGGCCAAGATCCTGCCCGGGGAGACACCCGACTTTTTCATGGAGTTGCCCCCCCTCAGGATGCCAAGGTTTGCCAACGTCTGGATAAAGACCTCAAGCAGGATGAGATGGTATTTCATGGAGATCCTGCCTCTCTTCCTCCTGGCCTCCGTCCTCATATGGGTTGGCAACATCACCGGCCTCTTTGAGAAGGCCCTGTGGCTGTTGAGGTTTCCCACTAACTGGATAGGACTCCCGGATGAGGCGGCCATGGCGTTCCTCTACGGTTTTTTCAGAAGGGATTACGGGGTAGCCGGCCTTTACGATGTTCACCAGACAGGTGCTCTTTCCGGCAATCAACTGGCTGTGGCCACTATCACCCTCACCCTGTTTCTGCCCTGCATCGCCCAGTTCCTGGTCATGCTCAAGGAACG
>JALHUC010000256.1 GCA_022865845.1 bacterium
GGATTCAGGCACTATCGTCACGCTGCTTCCCGACAGAGGTGACCGATACGTGACCACGGTCCTGTACTGCAACGAGCGGTGCAGAACAGCCGAGTGCCGGGTGGAGCATTGTCGGGAATGCCCTGGCAACGCCACCAGTCTTTAAATGGTTCCGTGTTGACACTTAACCTTCTCAGCCGTACTCTGTCTTATTCTGCTTTCGGAACTGATATTCCGCGGACATTTCAACCCAAGGCGAGGAAAAAGAATTGAGGATTCGCAATATTCCAACTGGCAGGCAGCGTCGTCGCCGCAGGTCAAAGACCGCTCTGCTTGGCCTGCTTTCGATCATGGCAGCAGGGACGTTATTTGCCATGGCCGCCTATTTCTATTTCAGTCTGAACCTCCCCCAACTAAAGGATATCGGTGACTACCATCCAAGCCTTCCCACTATCATGTACGACAGGGACGGTGTGGAGGTTTCTCGGTTTTTCATCGAGAACAGGGAACTTATCTCTATTGATCAGGTGCCCCGTCAGGTGATAAACGCCGTTATCGCAATAGAAGATTCCAGTTATTACGAGCACCAGGGCCTGGATTATTTCGGGATCTTCAGGGCCTTTCTGAAGAACCTCAAGGCGGGGAAGGTGGTACAGGGAGGCAGCACCATTACCCAGCAGGTGGCCAAATCCCTGCTGCTCTCCAATGAACGCACATATTCACGTAAGCTCAAGGAAGCCATACTGGCCCGGCGGATAGACAAGCGGTTCAGCAAGGACGAGATCCTTGAGATCTATATGAATCAAAGTTACTTCGGCAACGGCAGTTACGGTATCGAGTCCGCGGCACAGAACTATTTCCAGAAACATGTCTGGGAACTGTCCCTGGCCGAGACGGCCCTTCTCGCCGGTCTGCCCAAAGCTCCCAGCGCTTACGATCCCACAAGGAACCCTGATCGGGCTATAACGCGCCGCAACCAGGTTCTGGACCGGATGGTAGAGGAGAACTATAGTACCGCCCAGGAAGGCACCGAGGCCTCGTCACTTCCTCTTGGACTTAACCCGAAGACTGAAGACCCCATGGACCCGACGGCCTACTTTGCCGAAGAGGTGCGCCGCTACCTGTATGATAAATATGGTGAGGAAATGCTCTATCGTGGCGGGATGAAGGTTTCAACCACCATGGACAAAAACCTGCAGGGGTTTGCCCAGGATGCAGTCAGGACGGGGTTGAAGAACCTTGACAAGAGGCAGGGGTATCGAGGGCCCATAGAGTTCATATCCTCAGACAGTTTCCCTCAGGCCATTGAGAAGCTTCGCGTCCAGAACGGCCTTGCCGATTTCATCCCGGGAGTAACAGACGATCTACCCTGGGAGGAAGGACAGATCCTGAGCGCCCTGGTCATGCGGGTGGACAAGGACGGAGCGGACCTGGATCTGGGCGGTGTCCCGGGCCACATCCCTTTGAAGGAGATGAAGTGGGCCAGGCCCATCGACACCACCATAGACTATACGGAATATGCCGTAAAAAGAGCTGACGAGGTAGTCAGCATCGGCTCCCTGATCATGGCCCGGTACCTCGCAGTCAAAGACAGTGAAAACCGTGA
>JALHUC010000257.1 GCA_022865845.1 bacterium
ACCGGGCTGGCCTCGGGTTCTACGGCGACTGATGTAATTTCCCTTCCTCTAGTATCCTTTAAGTATCTTGATACTCCCGTAATGGTTCCCCCAGTGCCCACACCGGCCACGAAAACATCGACTGCCCCCCTGGTGTCTTCCCAGATCTCAGGCCCTGTTGTCTGCTCATGGATCGCCGGGTTCGCCGGATTTTTGAACTGCTGGGGAAGGAAATATCTGCCGGGATCGCTTTCGGCGATCTCTTCGGCCCTCCGGATGGCTCCCGGCATACCTTCCGAGCCCGGAGTCAGGATCAGCTGAGCCCCGAACATGGCCAGTACTTGCCTCCGCTCGAGGCTCATGGTCTCCGGCATGGTCAAGGTGAGTCTGTAACCGCGAGCAGCTGCCACGTAGGCCAGAGCAATCCCCGTGTTTCCGCTGGTAGGTTCGATGATCTCCCCTTCAGGTTGGAGTATGCCACGCTCCTCGGCATCCCAGATCATCGAGGCCCCGATACGGCATTTTACAGAGTAAGCTGGATTTCTACCCTCGATCTTGCCAAGGACCGTAGCCTTCGATCCCACGATCGTGTTCAATTTTACCAGCGGTGTTCGACCGATGGTCCGTGAGTTGTCACCATAGTAATTAGCCATAATAATGTTCTCCTCTTGCGGACTTATGTTTTGCTTCTTCTTCAGGGCCTGTCTCAAACATTCGAAACATGGCTGATCAATTGGCCGTCTGGGCTCTGTCTGGCGTAGTTAGACAGATCTTTATCTCTTCTTCAGCGACAGGTTCTACCAGGAAAATACGGATCTTGTGGATCCAGGATCCAGGCTGGCTTGCTCATGGGAGTCCTCAACAGGATAGTTTTTGCAATTGGCCCATTCGAGCCATGATCCGTCATAGTTCCTGGCGTTGTAACCCAGGGACAATAGAACGAGCGTGGCATAGGATGAACGGATCCCTGTCTGGCAGTGAGCGATGATTTCCACATCCCTGGTAATGCCGGCCGCCTGGAGGATTAGTTCTATCTCCTCCTCTTCTTTGAGAACCTTGACACCGTTCTCCTCCCTGAGGAGGTTATCCCACTCAAGGTGTACCGCTCCCGGAATGTGTCCGCCACGGTCGGCTCGAACTTCCAGCCCGTTGTATTCACTCTTTCTCCTGACGTCCCAGACTTTGGATGTCGGGTTGTTTAACCTCGTCAGAACATAATCGCCTTCCGCCCTGATATCAGCCGACTTTGTAACCGTATAACCGGAAGTGGGGGAGATAATCGTTGGAAAGGCATCTGTCGGGAGGTTTTCGTCATCCCATTTTTCATATCCGCCATCGAGAACATAGGAACGATCGTGGCCGTGGAAACGCAGGGTCCATATAAATCGTGCCATATAGGGGTTATCGTGCTGGGCGTAGGCTACAACCACTGTTTCCGGTGTAATACCGTTGCGGTCCATGAGTTTTTCAAACTCATCAGCAGTGGGTACAAGGCTTTTCGTTCCATGCCGGGTGCTGAGAAATTCACCCCGGTGGATATTAATGGCACCTTCGATATGTCCCAGGAGGTACCGGATGGGGTTTCTCACATCCACGACAACGACTTTTTCTCGGTTGGAATCGAGCCACTGGGTATCGACAAAGTAGTCTTTCAACCCGGCCGAGGCCGTAGTCGACAGCGAAAAAATCAATACAATTGCCCCAGCGGTGATTATTCTGAAACGGTTCATTTTTTACCTCCTTTGGTGACCAGTAGCGCGTGAGCAGTGTTGTTACAGTTTCCTGAGAGCACGTTGCGGCATGGTGCCTTCCTAATTAACACTAAAAATGTAGGCTTTAATGGCTGAACTGATTAGCACGTTGTCATTAATTTTGTCAACAATAAAGCATTTATATTGACCTTAAATTAAAGGAATTAGTCTTTCAACCGTCCACCCAGCAAAAAAAGGGACTGACGTTAAAGATACCGGTCCGGAAATAAGAGGACTATCCACCTTGGCAAAGGCCTGCCTTCAAGAGTGATGAGGGAACGTGGGTGGACGTGTGATGTGCCCGTCAAGGCCTGGCCACTAACTGGCCACTAACATGTAGTAGTGACAGGGTGGATGTTCGATTACACCGGGCTCCAGATGCTTGAAAACCTCAGTGTCAGCCCATGCCAGGCACTTATCAGGTTCGAACTCGATCACACAGAAGATACCGGATCATGAAACCCTATTGCAGGATAATGTAATTACCCCTTGCATACTATGGGGGGGTAGGGTATAATCAACCGTGAACCGTGAACCGTGAACCGTGAACCGTGAACCGTGAACCGTGAACCGTGAACCGTGAACCGTGAACCGTGAACCGTGAATCAGTCTATCGTCCAAGACACTGAAACTAAATCGAGGGAGAGAGATATGGACCATACTTTACAGATACCAAGGCTCAACCGGATAGAGGGACAGATCAGGGGGATCAGCAAGATGATCCAGGAGGAGCGCTACTGTGTCGACATCCTGACCCAGATCAGATCTGCGTCAAGCGCCCTGGCAAAGGTCCAGGAAAATATCTTTAGGGGCCATCTGGAAAGCTGCGTCAGGGATTCACTGATTGGGGACGATACTCAAGACAGAGAGAAAAAAGTTGATGAAATACTGGAAATTCTTTCCAGGTTCAGGTGAACC
>JALHUC010000258.1 GCA_022865845.1 bacterium
CCTTCCAATTCTCAAAATCACCTTACGACTCATTCGCCGACATCACCATTAAATCTTCTCTTTTCTTACAGGGATGAAGGGGATGGAGGGGATGGGGTAAACAAAGTTTGAGTTTGAAGTTGCCAGGCAGCCATTCACAAGATTTGCTGTCCCCTATTCTCTATTTTTTGTTCCTGGTTTTTATCCCCTTTATCCCCTTCATCCCTGAAAAATAATTGCAGTAGAAAAGAGGTGGAATTGCTCTTGCCCCCAGTCGATCACATCGGTATCCTTCATTACCACCGCACATGCTATATTAAATTAGATGCCGGGCTGTTACAGCCTCTTAAAGACGCCAAATTTTCAGGGAGCTGCGAATAACGATGACCAGACAGATAACTGAGGAGCTTTTTCTGGAACTGGGGGAACTCCTCAATTCCAACCTGGATGAGATCACCATCCTCCGGACTTTTTGCAATAAGGTGCTGGCTCTTTTCGATGCTGAAAGGGTATCTATCCTTGCTCTGGACCCTCAAGCACAGTTCCTCACCCTCACGGCATGGGCTGGACGCTATCCGGACAATATCCAGGGAGTGAAAGTTCCCATGGGTGAGGGGGTTTCCGGATGGGTAGCTGCCACAGGTGAACCGCTTATCGTCCCGGACATGGAAAAGGATGTACGGTTTACCGGCCAGGTGGATGACCGTTATCGCACGAGATCGTTCATCAGCGTCCCCCTTAAAAGCCGGGGACGGCTTTTGGGGGTCATGAACGTCACTGACACCACCATGAACGAAGGCTTTACAGATGAGAACCTGCGTACTCTCAAATCCCTGGCGCTCCAGGTGGGGATGGGGATGGAAAATATCAGCCAGAATGAGAGGTTAGTCACTCATTACAACACCACGACATCGGTTTTATCGGCCCTCCAGGAACTGCAGTCGGATACAACTGATATTGAATCGGGTCTGGTACCGGCGGCCATCCGGGCCCTTAATATTGCCCTGGGTCCCCACTCCCATATGATCCTCATCGGAGAGATGGGTAACAACAGGGCCTGGGCAAGCACCCTTGGTTCAGAGGGCGGTATCAACCTGGCGGTCATGGACTTCCGGTCGGGATATTCGCTGTACCAATCCCTCACCGCTTACTCCCTTCACCCCCCTTATCAGGACAATGAACGGCTTATTGAACTTGGTTTTGCCTGGGACCGGGTCCAGAAAACCGAACTGCAGTTGGTCAGAAGCCTGCTGCCTCCGCGCCACAATCGGTTCGGCCTGGTGCTATCTGCCATTCCTGATATGCCTGCGGATGTACTGGAAATGCAGAGACTGCAGCAGGTCATATTGACCCAGTTCATCGGACTTCTGCTCGAGGGGATCTTCGATCGCATCCAGATCCGGCGACTCGACCACCTCAAAACTGAACTGATCTCCACAGTATCTCACGAATTGCGCACCCCTCTCACTTCGATCCAGGGGTTCTCCGAGTATATGCTCAGGAGCAAAGGCATTCCGGAGTCCCTCGAGCGGTATCTTCACATCATCAGTAACGAGAGCATGCGGCTCAATCGCCTCATAAACAATTTCCTCGACCTCGCCCGCCTTGAGTCAGGTCAACTATCACTGACCAAGGAGCCCTTCGATCCCCTTTTGGTGGTTGAAAATGCCGTCCAACTTCTTAAACCACAGGCGGAGGCAGGCAGGGCCATGGTTCGCCTTCACTGCGACCGGAACCTCCCCAACCTCATCGCCGACCAGGACAGAATTGAACAGGCACTGCTCAACCTCATCGGAAACGCTATCAAATACGGAGGTACCGGCGTTCATATCGACATCAACCTGCACATCTCTGAGGGACATACCGTGTTCGAAGTGAGCGATAACGGACCCGGGATCCCTGGAGAGGAGCTTCCTCTCGTATTTAACCGTTTTTACAGGGGCGTCCTGGATGAAGGAGAGGAAAACGATAGAAACATCAAAGGCACCGGTCTCGGGCTCTCATTGACCAAGGAGATCATCGAACAGCATGGCGGCACTATCTCGGTTCAGAGCACACCCGATGAAATGACCTTGTTCCGGTTTTCTTTGCCCAGTCAGGGTCTTATCAGCCCGCAGCGGGGCATTACCGCCTGGTATCCCGGTGACGAGGAGTTCACAAACGAGTTGACCAATCGGATTGCTGAAGGGAAAACGGTCGGTGTTCTGACGATCCATGTTAATCCTGGCACCAGCGGAAAGAATACTGACGAAATATATTCGGTTGAAGCTTTGAGCGAGATAGAGGATACCATGGTCCAGACCCTAGGCACTGGCGGGATAGAGGACACTTTCATCCAGAGCCGTCCCCAGGGAGAGTTTGTTATCCTGACCTACGCTTCTCTGGTAGATGATTTCGCCGATAGACTGATAAACTCCTTCACCCAGCAGTTCGGGGAGGACTACGCTTTGTCCATCGGCGCCGCCGTGTCCGCTCAGGATGAAAAGATCAAACCTGAAAAGATCATGGCCCTTTCACGCCAGGCATGCCAGTACGTTGAGAGAACACAGAAGCGGGGATATCTTAAAAACCGGAGAGTGTAACGCAGCAGGACACCTCTTCCGTCATTCCGGACACGACGAAGTCGTGATCCGGAATCCAGTCGCTCTTGCCTGTCACGGCGAAGTTCGAAGAACGAAGACGGGTCATCGCGAACCGACACCCATGTGAAGCGATCCCGATTTACACAAAAGAGATTAAAGCTTTAACACAGGGTACACAGGGCAGCCATTCTCAGGCAGCACCACTGGGTTTCACAGGGTAAAATCTTAAATCCTGGGGAAGACACAGCTGCTATGAAAGCGATCAAGGTGTCTCTCGCAGAGGCGCAGAGTTCGCAGAGGAAGGCTTTAATCCTGGGTTAAAGCCGGTTGCCATAACGGCGATGTTTATCCACCGCAGGGTACACAGGGTTTCACAGGGTGAACCTTTAAGTGGGGGAAGGCGCGGTTGCTACAAAAGCGATAAGGTCTGTCTCACGCCCGTTCGCCAAGCTCACTCAAGGCGCTAAGTTCGCAAAGAAGATCAAAAGGTCCATCCTAAACAAATCAGGTAATTCCAGGTTTTCACTAATCCCTTTTATCCCCTTCATCCCTGTTAACAGCTTTTACCTGAGATCGCTTCATCACGCCAAAAGCGTGATTCGCGATGACA
>JALHUC010000259.1 GCA_022865845.1 bacterium
CCCTACCCAAAGTAAGTTAAACATACCTTCTATCCCCACTTTGGCAGAGCTTTTGCCGCTATAAGGCGATTCTCAAATCTCAGATCCCAGATCTTAAAGGTTTACCAGGGATTGGATTTATCTGGCTTGCCATACCACCCGTCTTCGTTATGCCTATGCCATAACTACGCCGCGGCCTAATGGCTGGATTCCGGATCGTCACGCCTGCGGAGTGACGTCCGGAATGACGGAAGAGGCGGGTGTGTTTCGCCTTCCCACCGCGTCCCCGCGTCACCGGGTCCCCGTGTCAGGCGGTTTCTCTTCGTTTCCCCCTGCGAACCCTGCGCCTCTAGCGAGTGAAGCGAGCGGGCGAGAGACAGCACACTTATTGTCTTTATAGCAACCACGCCTTACCCCACGGTTTGTGCACGCCGGTTGCGAACTGTTTTAAGAAATTCAAACCAAATTATATTGGCTATCCCTGCGACCAAACAGACTCCGATGTCGATGGGGTGCATCACCGTAAATTGGAACAGGCCCCGCAAGAAAGGTACATAAAGGACAAGGCTTAAAAAGAGCACCGCCCCGCCAATGACCCACCAGAGGGCTGCATTGGGTCTGCGAAGGGTACCAACGAAGCCTGCTGACCATGTGCGATTGGTGGTGATCAGCGCGAGGTTGGCAAAAACCAGCGAAGTGAAGGTCAGAGCCCTTGCTTCGAGAGGGCCTTGTCCACGATATAAAACGATTACCAGGACAGCTGAAATGATCGCAAGAGTACCGAATCCCTGCAGGAGACCCCAACCTATGATCTGCCTTCCGAACAAAGGTTTTTCAGGATCTCGCGGGGGACGATCCATTACGTCAGACTCTTCGGCTTCCGCTTCGAAAACGAACGAGCACGCCGGATCGATAATCAGCTCCAGGAAGGCAATATGAACCGGAAAGAGCACCAGCGGCCACTGAAACAAGACCGGAAGCAGCGATATGCCGGCAATCGGGACATGGATGGCGAAAATATAGGCGATGGCTTTGCTCAGGTTGTCGAAGATCCTGCGTCCCTGTCTGACGGCATGTACTATGGAAGAAAAATCATCGTCCAGAATAACCAGCGCAGAGGCCTCACGGGCAACATCCGTACCCCGTCCGCCCATCGCCACGCCAATATGGGCCGACTTCAGTGCCGGCGCATCATTAACGCCATCCCCGGTCATTGCGACGATTTCGCCGTTGGCCTTCAACGCATTGACCAGGCGCAGCTTTTGTTCGGGTACGACTCGAGCGAACAGGTTCACCGAACGGATTCGTTGTCGCAACTGTGCATCGTCCATCTCATTGAGCTGCTGTCCGGTGATGACCTCATCTGCCGGTTTCAAACCGATTTGCATAGCTATGGTCTGTGCTGTTACCGGGTAGTCACCGGTGATCATAACCACCCTTATGCCGGCGTTGTGGCATTCGGCGATGGCCGCCGGAACCGTCGGGCGGACCGGATCTGAGAAACCGATAAGCCCCAGAAATTCGAACTGGAAATCATGCTGCCCGGAAGGCAGGGTCGACTGGGTGAAAGCGGCTTTAGCCACCCCCAGAACCCGATATCCTTGTCCGGCCATTTTTTGAACGCGATCGTCGATTTCGCGAACCTGTTCTTTTTGCATGTGACACAAGTCTGTGATGGCTTCAGGTGCGCCTTTAGCTGCGATCACATGCCCGTCACTATCAGGCGACCGCCAAACCATGGAAAGGCTCAATAGCGCTTTCGACAAAGGATACTCACGCACCAGATCCCAATTCGCGTGAAGATGTTCGGTGTTTCCCAGAGACTGACTCCCCAGCTTGTTGAGTGCTTTTTCCATTGGGTCAAAAGGATCTGTTCGGCCCGACAGGATCCCGAATTCCACCAGTGTATGGAACTTTTCAGGCAGTTGTTCGCGATCATTGGCTGGCACCTGGAAGAATTCACCATTGGCAAACAACTCGCTGACGGACATCTGGTTAAGGGTTAACGTACCTGTTTTGTCGACGCACAAAACGGTTGTTGCTCCCAATGTTTCCACTGCCGATACGCGTCGAGCCAGAACGTTTCTCTGTGAGATCCGCCAGGCACCCAATGCCAAAAATATTGTCAACACCACAGGAAATTCTTCCGGTAGCAAGGCCATGGCCAAAGTGATGCCGGATAAAACGCCATCCAACCAGTTCCCTCTGGTAAGTCCGTAAATGATGACCACCAACGTGCTTAAAACCAACCCGAACAGTGCAAACTTACGCACCAGGAGACTGGTCTCTTTTTGTAAAGGGGTCTGTTCGGTTTCTATGGCTTGTAATGCTTTGCCGATCTTTCCCAGTTCCGTACGGATGCCCGTCGCCTTAACGACAGCCATGCCCTGTCCTTGAACCACCAGAGAACCGGAATAGACAAACGGCAGACTATCTCCACCGGGGGGACCCATTTCTGCACGCCCATCGCAGGCGGATTTGCCCACCGGCAAAGACTCGCCGGTTAAAAGCGATTCATCGGTGAGAAGGTGGGTGTTGTGGGTTATCACGGCATCGGCTGGAACCCGATCACCTTCGGTTAGAACCAATGTATCTCCGCGAACCACCTCACGGCCTGCAATGCGCTGCGGCTGACCGTCTCTGATCACAACCGCCCGAGGGCTGGAGAGATCACGCAAGGCTTCCAGCGCCCGTTCGGTTTTGCGCTCCTGGTAAAGGGTGATCCCTATAACAACAAAAACAAAAGCCAGGAGTATGAGCGCCCCTTGCAGATCACCCAATACCAGGTAGATCGCCCCACAGCCAACGAGCAACAAGAACATCGGCTCACGTACAACATCCAGTGTAATGGCAAAAATGCTGCGTTTTTTGGACGTTGGCAGTTCATTATAGCCCTCGGTTTTGAGTATTTCTGCAGCCTGCACAGAAGAGAGACCGTCAATTTTATTTCCCTCAAAATCCATTGTCATTTTTTATCATCTTTTCCAGGAGTGTCTTTGTTCCAGAATTGTCATTCGCGGAAATTCATGGGGGTCAGGTTCATTGGGGGTCAGGGCGGGAATTTCACAATATCCCTGCCAACCTTAAGTCTATCATATCCCCTCAATTGCATTTGGCAAGGGTCTTGCTACGTCTTCTGTATTTGCACAGGAGGCAAGCATGTCCAGAAAACCCCGCCTCGAATTCCCAGGCGCGATCTACCACATCAACCACAGAGGGAACCACCAGGAGAGAATACGCACCGTATTGGACATGAAAAATTCCCTGGGACCAATTCCAAGGAACCAGAGAATACTCGCCAAGCCTGAACTCAAGGAACTATTTAATGGGAACGAAGAAGGGAATCTTGATACGAGAAACAAGATCATCCAGGACGCCTTCAAGCTTTACGCATACACTCAGTCCGATGTAGCGGCGTTCCTTTATCTCAGCAGGTCAGCCATAAGCAAGATCATCTGCAAAACCAAGTGACTATGTCATAAATTGCTAAATTCCCGCCCTGACCCCATGCCTTCTTTATCCTTTAACCTTGTCCCTCTTCTCCTGTACCTTGTTATAATTAGTCACGTAACACTTCCATCCACCCAAGGAGGTATATCGTGGAGTACATCACCATTCCTGGAACCGACCTGAAATCCTCACGCATAGGACTGGGGACATGGGCCATCGGGGGATGGATGTGGGGCGGCACCGACGAGTCCGAATCCATCCTCACGATACATAAGGCCTTCGACGCGGGCATTACGCTCATTGACACGGCGCCGATTTACGGGTTTGGAAGATCCGAAGAGATCGTGGGCAAAGCTCTGAAGGGCCTGGACCGGAGCAAGGTTGTGGTCGCCACCAAGTTGGGGCTTGAGTGGGAAGGGAACAAGGTCTTCCGCAACTCCACCAGGGAACGGATCCGCCAGGAAGTGGAGGACTCCCTGCGCCGGCTCGGTGTGGATGTCATCGACCTCTACCAGGTCCACTGGCCGGACCCGCTGGTGCCCATGGAAGACGCCGCCCAACAGATGCAAAGGCTCGTGGATGAAGGCAAGGTGAGGGCTGTGGGGGTGAGCAACCACTCCCCGGAGCAGATGGATGCCTTTGGCAA
>JALHUC010000260.1 GCA_022865845.1 bacterium
AGCTTTTCAGCTTCAAACTGCTCTTTTTCAGATAACAGGATCATGGAAGCTCCCAGCATAGCTGTATTACCAGCCAGAACATAGCGGTCTGGTGCCAGTTCAGGGAGGAGGCCGACCTTGACCGCGTTGGCCAGGTTCAGGTGGCTACCGAAGGCCCCGGCAAGGTACACCTGCTCAAGGTCCCGGTGATCCAGACCAACGCTTTTCAGGAGCAGCTGAAAGGTCGCTGCTATGGCTGCCTTGGCTTTTTGCACTGTAGCCACATCTTCACCTTCCAGAGCGACACTATTCTTCTCCACGTCGCTCTCGTTGGCACTCCCTTCGCTGATAATAAACCTTCCATCCTTCACTCGTGGGTGAGAACCCTCAACAATCAATCCGGTACTGTCCACAATGCCTGAACGGAGCATAGAAGCGATGGCATCCACGATCCCTGTTCCACAAACCCCTTTTGCCGTTCCTTCCCCTATAACCTCCGCCTGGAGGATTCCCTCCCTGATTTCAACACGCCAGACTGCTCCCTCTACCGCCCTCATGCCCCACTTTATATGCCCTCCCTCGAAGGCTGGGCCTGAGGGGGCAGTGGCTACGAGGATCTCATCTCCGTTCCAGACGGCGATCTCGGTGTTCGTTCCAACATCAATGAGCGCCCCAACTTTCACACCTGTTTTCTTTACAGCCAGGATAGAGGCCAGTGCGTCGCTCCCTGCGTAACCTCCTACGAGGGGTGGAAAATAGACCTGGGCATCCCTTCCCAGTCCCATATTTACGGGGAGATCGAGGGCCCGGTCCGTACGGGCAGCTCCATCGAAAGGCACGTAGGGGGGAATGAGCAGGGTTTTTACCGGGAGCCCCAGTGAAAGGTGGTGCACAGCGCTATTACCCACAGCGGCCACCCTGGTGACCCTTCCTATGGACACACCGCTTCTCAGGCAAAGAGACCTTACCAACTCCCCTACCGTGGTCCAGATAAGCCCACTTAAACGCTGGGGCAGGGCGCTGTCTGCGGCCGCAGCACCCAGTCGGGTGATGATGTCCTCCCCCCAGGGCAAATGAGGGTTTGGCGCTGCCTTTATATCCAGTGGCCGGGTGTCGGACAGGTCGAACAGGCCAGCGACTATGGAGGTTGTCCCCAGGTCTACCGCCACCCCGAAACCGATGCCATCGGGAGAAATGAGATCCGGCCGCCAGAGGGGTGAACCCCACACCTCTTTCCAACGTCCGGTAAGGTCCACCTCCAGCATACGCTCCCGATCAATGGAGACATTCAGATCCCCGCCTACTGTGACACGGCAGGCCAGACGATGTTCGTGATCAGTTGACCGCTCTCCCAGCAGACCGGTTTCCTGGAGGGTGGGTATTCCGGCATCCCCACTGATAACCCGTACAACACAGCGCCCGCAGGTACCGTTATCCGAACAGGTCCCATCCACATAAACACCCTCACCTCGCAAAGTCTCACGCAGGTTCGTGCCCGTTGGGACTTCGTATGAGCCAATGCCCTCAACGGTTATAACGGCTGAGGGTTGCTTCCGGTTTTTGTCATCATTCATGATTGTACGTTTATAGCATAAGGTCTTAGTCTAAGTCTTAGTCCTGGTCCTAGTCCTAGTCCTAGTCTAAGTCCTGGTCCTAGTCCTGGTCCTAGTCTAAGTCCTAGTTCTAGTCCTGGTCCTGGTCCTGGGGAAGAGCAGTGCGTGGTGCGTGTGTGCGGGGTGCGGAAAGGCAGTCCAATGTCCAAAGTCCAATGTCCAAAGGAAAAGCAGGGCGCAGGGCACTGAGAAAAAGTACCCAGGAACCAGGAGCCGGGAGCCAGGAGAAAATTTGAAGCTAAACAACCACAGGTTTGGGTTCGGATTCGGGCTCGGTTTTACCGATCACAGATTACCGATCACAGATTACCGATCACAGATTACCGATCACCGCACTTACCGATCACCGATCACTGATTTCCGATTACCGATCACAGATTACCGATTACTGATTACCGATCACCGCACTTGCCCTTCAGGCCTATCTCCATATAGAGTGCTTCAATGAATACACAAACCCGATCTCCAGCCGTTTCCAGATGGTGGATCCTTTTCCTGGTCCACCTTTCCGTACTTGCCTTCGCCCTCAACCTGCAGATGGTCCCGCCCCTGCTTCCCAAACTGATTTCCGAGATAGGTCTTACTCATACACAGGTGGGAGTGCTCATGGGACTCTTCACTCTGCCCGGCATTTTTCTGGCCATCCCGGGAGGAAGGGTGTCCGATACCATCGGACCCCGGAGTGTCGCCCTCTGGTCCCTGGCGCTGCTCACTGTGGGGGCCCTTCTCATGGTACCCCTGCACCCGGGGTTCCTCTATCTTGGGAGGCTCTGCTCGGGCATCGGCGGCGGCGTTCTGGTGGTCGTAGCCCCACAGATCATCGCGCGCACTTTTCACGGACGGGAACTGGGAATGGCAATGGGTATTTTCAACACAGCGGTACCCATCGGGACTATTGCAGCTTTTAACCTTCTCGGTTTTTTTGGTGGCAGGTTCGGCATACCTGTTGTTTTCATGGCCACGGCCTCCTTCTCCCTTGTGGCGATGACCGCGTTCTTTCTCACTTACGCGGACCCCCAGCAGGGCTCTATGCAAGCCCCTGTAGCCGGAAAGGAAAAACTGCCGCCTCTCGGTGGGGCTATCTGGTTGATATCCCTGGTATGGGTCCTTTTCAACATATCCATCCTCGCCTACTTTACCTACGCCATAGATTACTTCACCGGGGGTGGCATGGTGGATTCTGCGGCGCGATTTTTAGGCAGTCTGCCCATGATTCTTTCCATCTTTTTAACCCCTGTGGCGGGTTTCGCCATGCACCGTTACGGACTGCGATGGTCCCTGCCTATTGTTGGCTGCGTCGTGGCTTCAGCAGCCATCCTTCTCATTCTGACCCCGGACCACACTATGATCATTGTATGGTCTCTTCTCCTGGGCATCGGGATATCCATGGTTCCACCTGCTGTGTTCACTATCATCGGGGAGGTGGTTCCCCCAGCCAGGGCAGGGGCCGCCTTCGGTCTGATGACGACGATCTTCAACCTGGGGATCTTCTTCGGAATCCCTCTCATTGGCCATGTGAGAGACCTGACTTCCAGCTACAGGGTCAGCTTTATCCTCATGTCCATCATAATGGGCATGGGTGCAGTTGTTGCGGCACTTGCAACACGTGTGGTATCAAAATGATATCGTCAATGTTGAAGGTATCTTTAAAATCATCAACGCGCCCCGTGTAGGGCGCCCGAAGCAATGACGTGGGATGTCAAGTCATTGATTCGAGAGGAAAGCGGAAACCACGTTTTTCGCTTTCCGCCCCGCAAAAAGCAAATAATTGACTTTTTGCGACCCTTCCATAGAAAGGAGATAACATGATTCTTGAGGGACTGACTGCATTGGTTACCGGAGGCAGCCGAGGGATCGGCGCTGCATGCTGTGAATTGCTGGCCGCCAACGGGGCCGCCGTAGGTGTCAACTATCTCGCCAACAAAGAAGCGGCCGGCCAGGTTGTGAGTCGGATTCGCGCATCAGGCGGCAAAGCCCTTGCCGTACAGGCTGACGTCCGTGATCGTGCACAGGTGGATCAAATGGTCGCCGCAGTTCAAAGTGGCCTGGGAAATGTAAACATCCTTGTCAACAACGCCAACATAAGCTTTCCGATCAAACCCTTCGGAGAGTTTCTATGGGATGAGATGCATGGAAAGCTGAGCGGTGAGATAGGTTCGTCCTTTAACTGCTGTCAGGCTGTCATTCCCGGTATGGCGGAAAAGGGCACGGGACGGATCATTAACATCAGCAGCGGCCTTTCCCGCACTCCTGGAAACGGATTCGTTGCCCACACCACCGCCAAATCGGGGTTGGATGCCTTTACGAAAGCTCTCGCTCTCGAACTGGGGCCTCAGGGGATCACGGTCAACACGGTGGCTCCGGGCCTGACCGAAACGGATGCTACCGCCGGGATGCCGAAAGAATCTAAAGACGGAGCGGCAGCTCAT
>JALHUC010000261.1 GCA_022865845.1 bacterium
CGTTCCTTCTGTTCCTGGAAAAGGGTGAACTTCCGGGCATTAACGCCCTGGATGACGCGTGATTCTGCCGGCTTCAATTTCAGCTGCCACAACTTCGTAAGATAGTATCTTCGAGACTATTAACAATACGGGGGGTTGCGTTCTCTTCATTCCCACATCCTGCTTGATGGGTTCTTAGCAGGTCCATCAACCTTAACCCGCACTTCTCGCCAGCCTTCTACTGCGGCGGCGGATACGGGCATGTCTACTGCGTTGCGCTCGGTCGGGCTCCTCGACGTAGTGTCAACTACGCCTGCGGGGCCCTCGGTCGCACGCCTTGTATCCACACCCGTCTACGCCGCCTCGCGACGAACCCTGGTGAGAAATGCGGGTTAGCGCAAATTGACATGAGATAGCACAGATAACAAAGCCCGCCTGCTCCGGGGAGGTGTACCATGGGAAGAAGACCGTTTATCGTTGCCAACTGGAAAATGAACAAAACTGTGGACGAATCTGTGGGTTTTGTTGAAAAGTTCCTGCCTCTGGTTTCAGGTGTGGAGGATGTGGACATTGCCCTTGCGCCTCCCTACATTTCCCTGATGCCCGTTTCCAGGGCGCTGCAGGGGAGCTCGGTTGCACTCGCTGCCCAGAACATGCACTGGGAAGAAGCGGGCGCCTATACGGGAGAGATCAGCCCCGGCATGCTCAGAGATGCCGGATGCCGTTATGTGATTCTTGGTCATTCGGAACGCAGACAGTACTTCGGAGAAGGCGACGGTGAAGTTTCGAGGAAAGTGCTGGCGGCTTTACAGGAGGGGATCGTTCCAGTTCTCTGTGTCGGCGAAACCCTTGGTGAACGGGATCACGGCAGGACCTTCGATACCGTTGGGGGTCAGATCAACGGAGGGCTTGCCGATGTAGTGCTGGAGAGCGGCCAGGACATCATCCTCGCCTATGAACCGGTGTGGGCCATAGGAACCGGTAAAACAGCCAGCCCCGAAGAGGCCCAGGAGGTCCACTCCTTTGCCAGGAACCAGCTGTCTGACATTTTCGGCAATAATGTCGCCGGATCTATCCGCATCCTTTATGGGGGTTCGGTCAAACCCGAAAACGCAGGTGTCCTGATGAGCATGGCTGACATTGATGGTGCCCTTGTTGGCGGAGCAAGCATGGAGCCGGACAGTTTTGCGGGGATAGTGCGGTTTGGGAATTAAGCCTGGAACTGATTGTTTGCTGTTGACAAAAATAAGTGCACGGTTAATGTGTCTACTGATTACTGATTACTGATTACTGATTACTGATTACTGATTACTGATTACTGAACTGGAGGTTTATAAAACAATGCTTATCCTTCTGCTGATTAAAGTCCTTCATATCGCTGTCGCGGTGTTCCTTATTCTTGTGGTCCTGCTTCAGACGGGGAAGGGAGCTGAAATGGGAGCCGCTTTCGGTGGCTCAAGCCAGACCCTGTTCGGAGGCGCAGGGCCCGCAGGGTTCATGGCAAAGCTGACGACCGCAGCGGCGGTGTGCTTCATGGTGACATCCCTCGGGTTGGCTTATGTTTCGTCCGCCAACAGGATGGGCGGTGTCCAACTCCCCGCAGCGCAAGAGGTTCCCGCGCAGTTCCCGGCCCAAACTTTACCTGAGGCCGTCCCCGAAGCTTCCCAAACCCCGGATGGGGGCGCCGCATCCGTTCCTCCTGCCGCCGGGGAGCAGACAGGCACTCAGGCCCAGTAGGCATTATCTTCTACCGGGCGCCTGTCACCACTTCGGTGCCGAGTCCGATATCCCGATAACTCTTGGTGATCCTGGCCACTGAAGTTCCAGGTCGAGGAACGAGCACCTGAACTTCCCCGATGATCTGCGGGGGTGTCACCACACCTCCCACTGTTTTTTTCTCTCCTACCAGATCCAAAGTGTCACCCGTTTTCAGGCCATCCTCTATCCCCAGGTCTATGAACACGACATAACCTTTACCCAGGACGGTTTGGCCCTCAGGGTTAATCAAAATGTAGCCAGTGAGGTCACCTGAAAGGTCGTTCTCTTCCTTGGGGATCCAGGTCATGTAGTCGAGGTGCTCAATGACGTGGTCGCCTATCTGGATTTCCTTGTAGACCTCTCCAACGATAGCTGTGGAGAGCTTTCCCTTTGAATGCACCACATTCAAGTCTCCGAGAACCTTCGCCAGGAATCCGATCTTCTTTTTGGTTACCGGGTGAGAGACCTGGTCATATACGCGGACGATGGAATAGCGGCGGTCGGTCTGCAGGGGCGTTTTTCCGTCTGATTCAACATAAACTTTCATCCCCGGGCTGATAAGGAGCCGAATTTCCTCAGCGGATGTGATGGTTCCGATCCCGATCTCCCTGTCATCTATAATGAATCCGTAAGTACTCATTGCCAGGATCATCTCCTGTTTGACCTCTTCAGTCACTAGAGCAGGTTCAGGTGCGGTCTCAGGCATAGGCTCAGGTTCTGCCTGGACGGATTCTGCTGGTACAGGCTCTGGCAGGGGCGGTCTGGGTTCCTGGGGAGGTGGAGCTGTCCTGGCAGTCATTTCAGGGATCACTATCTCCTGGCCGGGATAAATAAGGTGAGGATTTTCGATCTCGCGATTGACGCTCCACACCTGTGGCCACTGGAAAGGGTCGTACAAATAGAAGGACGAGATGTCCCAAAGTGTATCACCCTTTACAACAATGTGAACTTTTCCTGAGGCTTGTGAAATGCACGGCGCGGTCGTCAGTAAGGTCAACACGACAAGCGCAGTAACAGCCGCGGCCACAGCATAGCCTGTTCGCTTCATGGTGCTCTCCTTTTTTTAAAAGGCTCCTGTAAAATATGCGTATTCTGAAAAAGGGGTTCTACCCTCAACCCAGAACGTCAAACTCCCAACCTCAAACCTCAAACGTGCCTTCAAATGATAGGCTTCACAAAAACCCCTGTCAAGACAATGGTTTAGGTAAGGCTAGCGGAGTTGTTAGACGCCATACCGGTATTTTTATTGAGAAAGCTCAAATACATGAGTGCTTTGGTGTGAGAAGTATCCGTTTTCAAAACCAGTTCCCATTGTTCTTTAGCCCTGTCAAGGAAACCTCTGGAAAAATAGGTGATCCCCAGCTGGATGCGTGCGTCAAGGTAGTCAGGTCGATGCTCGGTGGCTCTGGTCAGAATATCCAGGGCCTCATCAGTCATTCCTAATTCACGAAGTGTAACGGCCAGCTTGACCTGGATGTCAGGGAATCCTGGGGAGACGCTGAGGGCTTTTCTATACTCCGCAATACTCTCCAGGAACATGCCCAGTTCAAGATAAATATCTCCGATCTCCTTGTGTTTGTTGGCAAGCTTCCCTGCGATGAACGGTTCCAAAGCGGTCCTTTTCCGGGTGGCTCTGAGCTGTGCCTGTTCGATTACCTCCTTGGCCCGCCCGTACTGTTTCATCTCATTGAGTGTGATGGCGAGGTTAAGGGATGCCTCCGTGTAATCCGGGTTCAAGCGCACGGCCTTATCGAGGAACTCCCTGGCACTCGTGTACTCGCCTTTCTGGTAGTAGATCTGGCCCAGCCTGTTACAGATATCTGCAAAATCTGGATTTTTTCGGTAGATCGAGAGGAGGGCCTCTTCAGCCTCATCGACCTGTCCGTGACTAACAAGGTCATCGATCTCCGCGACTGTAAGCTGCTGTAGATCCATCCTGTCCTCCACCTCGCAGCGCGTCAGAAAACTCAATCACGCTGCGAGTAGTTTGCCGGATTCAGAGGTTCTGGTCATCCTCTGTCTGAGGTAGTGATTCCTCGGCTTTGCGGATGAGCTCCCGAGCCTCAGTCATGATAGTGTCGGGGTAGCTACCGTTCAATACCCGCTTAGCCCGTTCAATGGCAGAATGTGGGTTTTTTTTCCTCAGGTAGAAAGAAGCTATTTCCAGTTCGTGCTGGCCCTCCTTGATCAGGAGCTCTTCTGCCTGCTGCGAGGCGATGTCGATCCATTCCCCAGTGGGGTATTTCTCCAGATATATCTCAAACAGGATCCTTGCTTCTCTGAGTATAGAAATATCCCTGTCATGGGGTATATATGTTTTGAAGGACAGGAAGCCTATTTTCTGCTTCTGAATCTGTTTTACCTTTGACAAGGCCTGCTTGTAGACAGCTTGCTCGGCAAATGGACCGTCTGGATATGTATTCAGGTATGTGGCGTAGTGTGATTCCGCTTCAGGGTACTTGGCCCTTTTAAACCCGGCTTCTCCCAGGAGAAACTGCACCTCCCCCCCGAGACGGGTACCGGCCGTAACAAATCTCAGCTCTTCGAGGGTCTCGTATGCATTTTCATACCGGTGTTTTTCCATATCTTTGCGGGCGTCGCGAACTCTTTCCTCCGGGGTTGATTCCTGGAGAATAGGAGCCGAGCAGGAAAATGCAATGAATGACAGGACCAGTATCAGGGATATTTTAACCTGTTTTATTTTCAGTGTTGCCTCCAGGGACGATAACAATTGACAAATCTGGCAGGCTCCAGGGTTTCCGACAGCCTGCCGGACAGTCTGGTACACAATCAGATTTTCGCCTAGTATGTAGAAGAAGACGTGATTGTGTCAAGAACGGTAAAGGGTAATGGGAAAAGAGTAATGAGATGAACGGTAAAGGGTGATGGGTAGGTGTGTAATGGGTAATGGGTTGAAGTGACTCCCATACCCCCACACTCCCATACTCGTTTCCGGAGGAAACCACATGCAGTACATCACAATTGGCTCCGGTACGACTATTCCTCAGAGCGGGAGGTCTGCACCCTGTCATCTTGTCAGGGTGGGTGGCCGGACCGTGGTCATAGATTTGGGGCCGGGATCCACCTGGGGTCTTGTCCGGCACGGTGGTATCGATCTCCGGGATATTGATCTTCTCCTGTTCACTCATTTTCACATGGATCACTGCGCGGATTTGGCACCCCTCCTGTTTGCCTTGCGCTCCAGGGAACTAGCCAGAACCTCACCCCTGCTCATTCTTGGTCCCCGGGGGCTCCATGAACATTACCGTAACCTTCAGGCGATCTGGGAGCATAATGTAGCTCCAGCCGGGTTCCACCTGACCCTCGAGGAATGGACCCATGGCGAGCTTTCATGGACCGGATGTATTATCAATGCTGCGCTAACCTCTCACTCTGTGCCCAACCTGGCGTGGCGTATTGATGCTTTAGATGCTGGTAGTTGCGGGATAGTTGTCACCGGTGACGGACAGGCCACCGAGGCGCTGACGGATCTGGCAGGTTCGGCGGATCATGTCCTTGTGGCCGAATCAGCCGCCGGCCCAGGGACGTTGCTGGAAGGACATTTGAACCCGGCCCAGGCGGGTGACCTTGCTCAGATGTGCGGTTCCAAAAAACTGATCCTGTGTCATATCAATCCGGGTTCAGGGTCCATGGCCATCATGAAAGAGGCCATGACAACCTTCGAGGGAGAGGTGATCGTCGCGGAGGATGGAATGGTTTTTGATATCGAATGATGAGGGATCAAAAACCGTCTGACGCGAGGACGCGGGGAAGAACTTACTCCGTGTCGGAAGCCTGTCACGCCAGCGGCGTGATGTCCCCGAGTCTCCGTGTCATGTGGAATATAGTTACTCTTGCTTCTCAAAACTCTCCGCCGCCCCGCAGGCCTGGCACTTCCTGGGTTTACAGCGGCCTTCTCTCGTTTCACCGCACTCCTTGCACTTGAATACTGCCATGGCCATTC
>JALHUC010000262.1 GCA_022865845.1 bacterium
AACGCCTCCTCGGCGCTTCCGGCTGACTTGACTCCGGCCGGGTCGCTTTGGGGACCGACGATGATGAAATAGTTAGCCATCACCTCTCGACGGTTCACTCCGTGACCATCCTCCAGAAATTTGATCTCCTTGGCCGGTGCGTGAACCAGTGTGACGTCCACATCACCGTTCTCGGCAAGTTTAAGCGCCTTACCTGTCCCCACGGCGATTACATCCACCTTAAGGCCGGTCTGGGCCTCGAATATCGGCAGCAGGTAGGCCAACAGTCCCGTGTTGTCGGTGCTTGTTGTGGAGGACAGCTTCAGCCGATCCGCCGCTTGGACGGACATAGGTAACAAAAGGGTGAGGATAAGGACAACTGTCCTGAAGGTTGATTGGTTCATTCTCGGCTCCCTTGAGCGAATCTCATATCTCAAAATTTCACCAATATTCAAAACCAAAAGAAAACTTAAATATTTCTAACAGGGATGAAGGGGATGGGGAAATTCAGTGCAGAGTGCAGAGTGCAGGAAAAAACAGTCCAACATCCAGATTCTAATGCCTTTTCACAACCGACTTATCCCTTCGTTTGTGCTCTTTCCCCGACACACCGATACCCCGATACACCGTTACAGGTTTTTCCTATCCCCTTTATCCCTGTTAAATTCGCCTGAAATTCGTTTTTTCCCTACGCTGGGTCGCGCCTATGGCAGGATCGAAGAGTGTGTTCGGCCAGCAGATTCCAGACCTTCATTTGCATTTGCGCCCTGAAAACGGCATATTTCCCCTATGAACGATTTCATAAATTCCATAGCCCTATTGCTGATCCTCCTGAATCCTTTCCTGCTCATCGTTTACCTCATGGAGCTGGTCCAGGATCTGGATCTGAAACTGTTTTCATCGGTCCTTATCCGCGGCGGTCTCATCGCCTCGGTCATCCACATAACTTTCGCGCTTCTGGGGGACGCTGCCTTTTCGAAGTACCTGCGCGCCGAGTTCGCCTCCTTTCAGATATTCGGGGGCATCGTCTTTCTCATTGTCGGGATCAACTTCATGCTCAAGGGTAACATGGCAATCGAGGCTTTGAGGGGGCCCCCGGAACACATAGCCGGATCCATCGCCATGCCCATCCTGGTGGGACCGGCCACGGTAAGTGCCAGCGTAATGATGGGCAAGACCCTGTCGCGTCCCATGGCCGTTCTGGGTGTGCTGGTTGCGGTAATGGGGACTGTGCTGGTCGTTATAAGCCTGAAGGTCCTCCACGACTGGGTGAAACCCAGGCATGAAGGCTTGGTTCAGCGCTACATAGAGATCGCCGGGCGCGTGACGGCCCTCATCGTCGGGATCTTCGCGGTGGAGATGATCATGCAGGGAACGACTGTGTGGGTAGAGCGGATCCTGGCGGCGGTGGGGTGATCGATGACCTGGCTCTGGGCTTTGAGAAGGATGAAGGAAGAAGGAAGAAGAGTGAAGGATAGCTAATAATTCCGTCTTCCTCCTTCCCTATTCCTCCTTCTGATGCTGTTGGTCTAATAGAGCCGCCAGCTTTTTCAGATGTCCCTTCTCTTCCTTCGCGATCGTTCGAAACACCTCCTTGGCGTCATCGTTTTCGGACACATCCACCATCTTCAGATATCGGTCGTAGGCGTTGGCCTCGAAACCCATGGATATACTCAGGATCTTTTTCGCCGGTTTGTCCCTGGCCCAGGAAAGAGCCTCTTCCATGCCTACACCCCCTTCGAGAGTGGGGCTGGTCTGTCCGCGGTAAAACCGGTCAACCGGTTCGCCGCTCAGTTTCCCGTGGATCGAGGACAAAGTCTCCTTGTGGTGCTCCTCGGCGCTAACCAGTTTCATAAACAGGTCGGCTTCATCGGTGCCGGGCCTCATCTTTGCCAGGCTGGAGTAAAAATGGCGTGTGTTCTCTTCAAGAGCCCAGGCGAGGGCTGCCATATCAGCTGCGTCAGTGCCTGATGCAAAATAGGCGATCCCGCCCTCAGGGGGACCATCGGCGGTCAAACCATGCCAGGCCTGAATGCCCCCCTCCATACTCCAGATTTTGTTGAAACCATTTCTTTCGAGGATCCCCGCAGCAGCACGGCTGCGGCCACCCGCTGCTCAGTAGGCCACCGTGGGTTTGGCCGGGTCCAACTCTCCCAGCCGGTCCTCCAGTTCACCCAGAGGGATGAGTTTTGTCCCGGGGATGTGCTCGGCTTCATACTCGCCGGGCTGTCGCACATCTACCAGGTTGTACTCCTCCGGATTGTGCTCATCGAGGAAGGAACGGACCTCGTCAGTGGTTATGGTGGGGACGGATTTGAAGTGATCGAGAAGGGACATGAAATTCTCCATGTTTTGTCCTGGACCTGGACATAAAAGGAATGACGAAGGAAGAAGGAGGAAGGAGGAATACAACAGTATTAATTCATCCTCCATCCTTCCCTATTCCTCCTTCTGAGGAAATAACTTTGTCTTGGACCTAAATTTTCTCCCCCGGCTCTCCGCTCAACGGTTCGGCAAGCTCACCGCTGAGCTGAAATTTCCTCATGAACCGTCGGTCGATAA
>JALHUC010000263.1 GCA_022865845.1 bacterium
ATGAGCTGCAATAGGGCTCGTTCATGGGCCACGATAGTGGTTGCGATATCCTCCTCGCTGTGGGCGAGGGAAATAAAAGCGGCTTCGAACTGAGAGGGCGCCAGATAGATACCTTCGTACAGCATAGCCCTGAAGTAGTTGCTGAACATGGTGGTGTCGGAAGCCTTGGCCCCGGGAAAATTGTTCACCGGCCCCGGAGTGAAGAAGGTTGTAAACATGCTTCCCACCCGGTTGAAGGCCAGGTCCATCTCGAACTTTTCGTTGGCATCAGTGAAACCCTCAGCCAGGGAGGCTGCTTTCTTTTCAAGGGACTCATATGTTCCCGGACGGTTGAGGATCTGGAGCGTCGCGATGCCGGCGGCCATGGCCAGGGGGTTGCCCGAGAGAGTTCCGGCCTGGTAGATCGGTCCCTCGGGGGCTACCTGGGACATATATTCGTCCTTGCCGCCGTAAGCCCCCACCGGCAGGCCGCCGCCGATGATCTTGCCCAGGGTGGTCAGGTCTGGAGTGATGCCGTAAAGCTCCTGTGCGCCCCCCAAGGCGACCCTGAATCCACTCATGACTTCGTCGAAGATCAAAAGGGCTCCTTGATCGGTGCACAATTTCCTCAGCCCCTCGAGGAACCCTTCCGCCGGTATCATGACGCCCATGTTCCCAGGTACCGGTTCCACGATGACCGCTGCGATCTCCCCCTTGTTGCTCTCGAAGAGTTTTTCCACCGATCCCAGATCGTTGTACTCGGCGATTAAAGTGTTCCTGGCGTAATCCTCGGGTACACCGGGGCTGTCCGGAAGACCCAGTGTGAGGGCTCCAGAGCCAGCTTTCACCAGGAGCCCGTCCGCATGACCGTGATAGCAACCGTTAAATTTGATAATCCTGTCGCGTCTGGTGGCACCGCGGGCGACCCTGATGGCGCTCATGGTGGCCTCGGTGCCGGAATTAACCATGCGCACCTTCTCAATGGAGGGAACAGCCTCGATTACCATTTGCGCGAGAAGGGTCTCCCTCTCGGTGGGAGCTCCGAAACTGGTCCCGCTGCGCGCTGCCTCGATGATGGCCTCGAGGACATCCTCATTGGCATGGCCGATGATCATGGGCCCCCAGGATCCGACATAATCTATATAGCTGTTATCGTCCGCATCCATGATCTTCGAACCTTGAGCACTTTTTATGAACAGAGGTTCACTGCCGACTGATTTAAACGCACGAACGGGGCTGTTGACTCCGCCCGGGATGACAGTCAGGGCACGGGCGAAAAGTCTTTGGGATTCGCTCATGATAATAGGCTCCTTTTCTTAAAAAATCCTTTAAAATTAAAGACTTTCCATCTAACATAGCGGTTTTGTGCTGTCAAGGAAAAAGGGGCCTTGTGGTAGGCCTTGTGGTAGGATGGTTGCGCGGGCGATCGGGGGGCGCCATAGGAGGAGGCAGAAAAAGTCCGGGTGATTGTGAAATCTATAGACAAGTCAGTTTGCGTGTTGTATACAGCATACTGCTTGTGATATGGCCAATACCATCAAGTAGCCTATTAAAAAGTGGCCTATTAAACACCCGATAGGGTAAATCGCCGCAGGGAGGGCACGCCGTGGGAGAAAACCTTACTCTAGGGTACCTGCCCATCTTTATTTTCATTATCGCCATCTTCCTTCTCGGAGCTGGAATGCTGATCGCCTCCCAGGTATTTGGCCGTCTTGCCGGCCGCCATTACCCGACGGAAGAAAAAAACTCAACCTACGAATGCGGCATGCTTCCCATTAAAGATGCCCGCCAGCGTTTCGATATCCGCTTCTATCTAGTGGCCATGCTTTTCATCGTGTTCGATATTGAGGTGGTGTTCATGTACCCGTGGGCAGTAATGTTTGAAAAATTCAATCCAGTCATATTCGGTTTCGTGGAGATGGTCATCTTCATAGGGATCCTGCTGTTCGGGTATATATATATCTGGAGAAAGGGTGCGTTGAACTGGCGATGAGGAACAAACCTACAAGTGTATACAAGGGGCCCGGCCCCCAGGAAGCCAACGTTCTCCTTACCTCGGCCAGTACAGTCATGAACTGGGCCCAGAGGTCTTCCCTCTGGCCCCTCACATTCGGTCTGGCATGTTGTGCTATCGAGATGATCTCTGCGGCGGCTGCTCGTTACGACATGGCCCGCTTCGGGTGG